>JAFPIE010000064.1 GCA_017388605.1 Acholeplasmatales bacterium
ATTCCATTGGTAATTCTTTGCTGAATGGTTCAATAAAGCCCATAACAATCATTTCTGTAGCTTCTGCTTCGGTTAATCCTCTACTCATTAGGTAGAATAATTGCTCCTCATTTACCTTAGAAACGGTTGCCTCATGCTCAATATACATATCACCATTCTTTCCACTATTAGTTGGAATGGTATCGGATGTAGATAGGTCATCTAGAATTAGGGTATCGCATTCTACGTGAGATCTTGCACCTAGTGCCTTTGGTCCACAAGAAACCATACCACGGTAATTTACCTTACCTCCACCTCTACAAATGGATTTTGAGATAATCGTAGATGTTGAATTCTCACCTAAATGAATCATCTTAGCTCCAGTATCCTGTAGCTGACCCTTTGCAGCGAAGGCAATAGATACTGTAGTACCCTTTGCACCCTTACCCTTAAGCACGCAGGCTGGGTATTTCATATTTAAGCCTGATCCAACATTACCATCAATCCATTCCATATGGCCATAATCATCAACTAAGGTTCTCTTTGTAACTAAATTTACAATATTGTTTGACCAGTTTTGTACGGTAGAATATCTACAATGTGCTCTTTTCTTAACATAGATTTCTACAACTGCAGCATGTAAGGAATCCTTAGAATATAGTGGGGCTGTACAGCCTTCTACATAATGGATATCACTATCATCCTCAACGATAATTAGGGTTCTTTCAAATTGTCCCATTCTTTCAGAATTAATTCTAAAATAGGATTGTACTGGCTTCTTTAATTTAACTCCCTTAGGAACATAAATAAAGGATCCACCACTCCATACAGCGCTATTTAATGCTGCATATTTATTATCTGTATATGGAACAATCTTACCAAAATATTCCTTAACTAAATCAGGATATAATCTTACTGCAGTATCTGTATCGCAGAAAATTACACCTAAATCCTCTAATTCCTTTAAATTATTATGGTATACAACCTCAGATTCAAATTGTGTAGATGAACCAGCTAAATAATTTCTTTCTGCCTCAGGAATACCAAGCTTATCAAAGGTATCTCTAATTTCCTTAGGGACATCCTCCCATTTTGTACCCTGCTCCTTAACAGACTTTATATAATATGTATATTCTTGAAAATCAATACCAGATAAATCTGGACCCCAGCTTGGGTTTTCAAGAGAAACAAAGGCATCATATGCAGCTAAACGGAATTCCTTCATCCATTTTGGCTCATGCTTAGCATCGGAAATAAATTCAACAACCTCACGGTTTAAGCCTTTACCAGAGGTTAAAACTGGAGTTGTTTCTGTTGTAAAGCCATATTTGTAATCTCCAACAATTTCTAAAGCTTCTTCTTTATTTGTTGCCATTATTTGTCACCTCATTTATTGCCTGTTCAACAGCCTTCCAGGATAGGGTGGCACACTTAATTCTTGCAGGGAAATCTCTAACGCCCATATAGGCTATAGCCTCACCTAATTCCTCTTCATATTTAGGCTCTTCACCCTTAACCATGTCGAAGAAATCTTGGCATAAGGCTAATGCCTCCTCTGTCGTTCTACCTGTAATCGTCTCACTCATAACAGAAGCACTAGAGCAGCAAATACTACATCCATGTCCATCATGATGAACCTCTTTTACTATACCATCCTCTACCTTTATTTCTACATTCATATCATCCCCACAGGATGGGTTGTTTAAATGTACGAAATGATAGTCGTCTGTTTTCTTTAAACCTTTGTTCTTTGGATTCTTATAATTATCCATAATAACGGTTCTATACAAAGTGTTTAAATCCATAATACATCCTCCTAAAACTGTCCAAAGAAATCCTTAGCATCCTTGACAGCTTTAACAAATTCCTTAACATCCTCTTCTGTATTATACAAATAGAAGGATGCTCTTACCGTACCAATAGTACCTAAATGACGTGTAATGAGCTGTGCACAGTGATGACCTGCACGTATACATACCTTGTCATTATCAAATACAGATGCAGCATCATGTGGATGAACTCCATCAATATTAAAGGAAATAATTCCTGTTTCACAATCAGGATTATATACTGTAATTCCTGGAATTTTCTTTAATTCCTCTACGGCTAAGCTCTTTAAATAATATTCATGCTTACCTATATTATCTAAGCCAATAGAATTTAAATATTCACATGCCTTCGCAAGGCCAATTGCAGATGCAATCATTGGAGTACCTGTTTCAAATTTATAAGGTGCCATCTTAAATGTCATTTCCTGCTCATAGACAGTATCTGCCATATCTCCACCAAATTCAACAGGAGGCATTTTTTCTAATAATTCCTTTTTACCATATAAAATACCAATTCCTGTAGGACCACATAGCTTATGGCCAGAAAATGATAGGAAATCACAATCTAAATCCTTAACATCAACAGCCATATGAGGCACAGATTGTGCACCATCTAAGGAAACAATAGCCCCTACCTCATGTGCTAATTTGATAATTTCTTTAATTGGGGTAATATATCCCATAACATTCGATACATGAGTAATAGCTACAACCTTTGTTTTTTCCGTTAAAACACTTTTAAATGCTTCAACAGTGATTCTTCCATCCTTATCTAGTGGAACATATTTTAAGGTAGCCTTTTTCTTTTGACATACATTAATCCAAGGCATATGGCTAGAATGATGCTCTAAAGGAGTTGTAATTACCTCATCTCCTTCTTCAATAAAGGACATACCATAGCTTTGTGCTACTAAATTTAAGGATGCACTTGCACCTCTTGTAAATACGACCTCATCGAAGCTTGCATTAATGAATTTTGCAATGGTTTCTCTTGCTTCTTCATATAAGTCTGTAGCCTCATAGGATAATCCATATACTCCTCTATGTACATTTACACCTAATCTTCTATAATAATCATCTACTGCATCAATTACAGAGTCTGGCTTTAATGCCATTGCAGCAGAATCTAGGTATGCAAGATTTGGATTACTTCTTAATACTGGGAAATCATTTCTAATTTTTAAAATATCCATAATTATTCCCCTATTCTTGCCATAATTTCTTTTTCCATTGATTCCTTTAATTCCTCGTTTGGAATTGAATCAATAAATGGACGTACAATACCCTCTAAAATAAGCAAGAAGGCTTGCTTCTTAGTTAATCCTCTACTCATTAAATAGAATAAATCCTCATCACTCATTTTACCAATGGATGCACCATGATTTGCGAAGCAATCATATTCATCAATTAATAAAATAGGCTTTGCTGTAATAGAGGATATATTATCCATTACAACACCACGGGATAGCTGAGCACATTTTGATTTTGCCATGCCCTTATCGATTTTACCTGTAGTATCAAATACTAAATTTGAACCATTCATCGCAACACCAACATTCTTGATGTTAGAATATGTAGATCCAACCTTATGATCAATTCTTTGTGTATAAATAGAGGATACCTCTGTTAAAATACTTAGGTTTTCTACATTTGCTTGTGCATTCTCATTTAATAAATGAATAAGTAAGGATTCCTCTGTAGCGGAAATAGAAATTTCTACTACATTTAATTCTCCATGAATGTCAAAGCATCTATCAGATGATTGACTATTTAAAACATAATATGTAATGGATGAATCCTTTAAACCCATAATATGAATATTACAATTCTTTGTTCTATCTAGGAATTTTGCATTTATTCCATCTAAAACAACAATATCCATATCCTGGTCAATAATATAGATTTCATCCTTTGTATCCTTAATATAATATTTCTTATCCTCTGCTTGACCCAATGCAGAGATTAGAACTAATTCTTGATTTGCCATTATGCTTTTTTGCTGGTATTTCTAGCGCAGGAGCCAAGAAGTACATGGGTCTTTTTCTCTTCTTCCTCTCCAAAATCCTCAATACCAAGCTCTTCTTTTACCCAGTCATAGCCTTCTGCATCAATCTTAGAAATTAGCTCTGGTCCACCAGTTTTTACAATTCTACCATTGATCATAATATGAACATAATCTGGCTTAATATAGTCTAATAATCTTTCATAATGTGTAATAAGTAAGCATCCAAAGGATTCGTTTACCATGCTATAAACATTCTCACCTACAATACGTAGGGCATCAACGTCAAGTCCTGAGTCTATTTCATCTAAAATTGCAAATTTTGGCTTTAGCATTTTCATTTGAAGAATTTCATTTCTCTTCTTTTCTCCACCACTGAAGCCTTCATTTAAATATCTATGAGCTAAATCGGATGGCATCTTAAGCTCCATACATGCCTTATCATATTCCTTAATGAACTTGAATAAGGATGGATTTGAACCTGTAGTTGCCTTCATCGCAGCACGAATAAAATCGGAATTTGTAACTCCGGATACCTCTGCTGGATATTGATATGCTAAAAATAATCCCTTTCTAGCACGCTCATCTACCTGTAGCGGTAATAAATTTTCTCCATTTAATAGGATTTCTCCTCCAGTAATTTGATATCTTGGAGAACCCATTATACATGAGGAAAGTGTAGATTTACCTGTACCATTAGGTCCCATGATTGCGTGAACCTCACCTGTACGAATGGTTAAATCAACTCCCTTTAAGATTTCCTTTTCCTCAACTCTGGCACATAAGCCTTTAATTTCTAATACGTCACTCATTGCTCTACCTGACTTTCTTCTTAAAATTTACGAAGATAGAATATTCTATCCAACAATATATAAACATTTCTAAACGTTACAAAATGGAAAAACAAAATCCTGCTTTTCCATTTTGTAATCTTACTTATTCTTTACTTTATAACAAAATTAATAATCTTCTTAGGAACAATAATCTTTTTAACAATAGTATGTCCCTCAAGATATTTTTGAACCTTTTCGCTCTTTAAAGCTAAAGCCTCAAGCTCCTCACTTGTCGCATCAACAGAGGCTAAAATAGTATCTCTTAGCTTACCATTAACACTTACAGGATAATTCATAGTTGTATCAACCATTAAAGCCTCATCATATGTAGGCCATGCCTCATATGCAATAGTATCCTTGTGCCCTAGGGCAGCCCATAATTCCTCACCTAAATGTGGACATACAGGGTTAATTAGCTTTACTAAGCCTTCAAGATATGGAATATATAGCTTATCTGCCTTATAGGCATCATTTACGAATACCATCATTGCAGAAATAGCTGTATTAAAGCCTAATGCTTCGAAATCCTCCGTTACCTTTTTAACCATCTTATTATAGGATTTCTCTAAGGATTTATCATATTCCTTTGTCTGCTTTGCTACATATTCATCACTACAAACTAAGCGGTATACTCTTTCAATGAACTTTCTTGCGCCCTCAACACCATTAGGGTTCCAAGGCTTAGATGCCTCAAGTGGTCCCATGAACATTTCATATAAACGTAATGTATCTGCGCCATATTCTCTAACGATATCCGATGGATTGATAACATATTTAGGGAATCTCTTACCCATCTTAATACCATTTTCGCCTAAGATCATACCCTGGTGAACTAGCTTTTGGAATGGTTCCTTTGTAGGAGCAATACCCTTTTCGTAAAGGTATCTATTCCAAATTCTAGAATAAATTAAGTGTCCAACCGCATGCTCTGGTCCACCAATATATAAATCAACTGGCATCCAATGCTTTAATAATTCCTTATTGGCAAGCTCCTTATCATTCTTTGGATCAATGTATCTCAAATAATACCAAGAGGATCCTGCAGAACCAGGCATAGTAGATGTTTCTCTTAAGCCCTTAATTCCGTTTTTGTTATAATGCTTCCATTCAGTAGCATTTTCAAGTGGTGCCTTACCATTTCTACCCTTATAATCATCAAGCTCTGGTAATACAAGAGGTAATTCATCATCAGGTAATACATATACACCATTTTCTGTATGTACTACTGGTACTGGCTCACCCCAATATCTTTGACGAGCGAAGATCCATTCACGGAAGCGGTAATTCGCAACTCTTCTTGCTCTACCCATTTCCTCAAGCTTCTTTGTAATACCCTCTTTGGCATCCATAACAGTATAGCCATCAAATTCAGCAGAATTGATTAATCTTGCCTCAGGGTTTTCTAAATAATCCTGCTTCTCATAGGCAGCCTCGCTTACATCCCTACCCGTAATAACCTGAATCATAGGAATATTATGTGCTACTGCATATTCAAAATCTCTTTGGTCATGGCTTGGTACGGCCATTACAGCACCTGTACCATAGGATGCTAATACGAAATCACCAATGAAAATAGGAACTTCCTTACCATTTACTGGGTTAATACATGTAACACCCTTTAAAAGACATCCTGTCTTACCCTTATTTAATTCTGTACGGTCAAGCTCACTCTTGCTTGCGGTTTCCTTAATATAGGCATTAACCTCATCCTTGTTTTGGATTCTATCCATTAAATCCTGAACGATTTGTCCTTCTGGAGCTAATACCATAAATGTAATACCATAGATAGTTTCAATACATGTTGTGAAAATAGAGAACTTTCCACCACCAACAATATCGAAATCAACCTCAACACCCATGGACTTACCAATCCAGTTTCTCTGCATTTCCTTTGTGGATTCTGGCCAATCGATCGTATCTAAGCCCTCAAGAAGCTTTTCAGCGAAGGCAGGCTGATCAATTACCCATTGCTTCATATTCTTACGAACAACAGGGAAGCCTCCTCTTTCACTCTTACCATCGATAACCTCATCATTAGATAATACTGTACCTAATTCCTCACACCAGTTTACTGGCATATCGATATATTTTGCATAGCCATCTAAATATAAATTCTTAAAAATCCACTGTGTCCAATGATAGAAGGATGGATCGGATGTAGAAATACATTTATCCCAATCATAATCAAAGCCTAATTCCTTAAGCTGCTTTGTGAATGTTTCAATATTCTTTACTGTAAATCCCTCAGGATGATTACCCGTTTGAATAGCATATTGCTCTGCAGGAAGACCAAAGGAATCATATCCCATTGGGTGTAATACATTATAGCCCTGCATTCTTTTCATTCTAGAGATTATATCTGTTGCTGTATATCCCTCAGGATGTCCTGCATGAAGACCAACTCCAGATGGATATGGGAACATATCTAAGGCATAAAATTTTGGCTTAGAAAAATCCCATACATCTGTTTTAAATGTATGATTCTCTTCCCAATACTTTTGCCACTTTTTTTCGATTTCCAAATGATTGTATTCTTTCATAATAATACCTCTCTTCCAAAGGGTGCGCATAAACGCTTTTAATATTTTATCACAAACAATTCTATTTTTGTAGTAAAAACTAAAAAAACATAGTTACAATTTCAAAACAAAAGAGGGAATTATATTCCCTCCTACTTTTTTTGACCCATCATCACTGGTTTTTGTGGCTGTAATTTATGATTAATAATGGTAAGAATTGTAACACTTACTACCAAAAGCACTCCATATACTATCCAGTATATGAGCCTTCCCTCTTGATATTTATCCACATATTTTAAAACATAATACCCTAAAACACCAATTGCAACTATAGTTGCATAAATCGCTCCAGTCAATCTTTTAATCTCATAACGGTTTAATACCCTTATAAGCAGCAAAATTATATTTAAAAAGCCATAGGACATCGTCGCAATTAATGTACCCATAAACGACCAATATTCCATCTTAAAAAATACCATAAAAAAGATTATGCTTGCTAAAAATAATCCCATTAAGGAAAACCATATAATATCCATTATTCTTTTACTCATAAAAGCTCATTTAACCTCTTAAACACATAATCTGTTGCAGCTTCTCTTACATTATTTCTACCAATATTTCCAAACTGAATTTTTTCACCAAAAAGTGCTCCATTAATATAAAATCCAAAGCAAACTGTACCCAAAGGAATCAAATCGGATCCCCCTGTAGGGCCTGCAACTCCAGTGACGCCAACGCCAACTCTAGATTCCGTATTTAAGGCAACACCCTTAGCCATTTCCAAAGCTACCTCTATGGATACTACATCATATTTTTCAATGGTATCAAAGGATACTCCAAGATATTTATTTTTAGCCTCATTTGAATAAGTAACAAAGGAGACATTTAATACCTTAGATGCGTTTGCAACATTGATAAGCCTTGCTGCACATAATCCTCCTGTACAGGATTCTGCAAAGGCGATATTATACTTCTTTTCGATTAATTTTAAAACGACCTCTTCTTCCATAATTACCCCCAAATGAATAGCATAGCTATTATTTATGATATGTTTCGTTATTATTTATCTTAAATGCTCTATATATTTGTTCTAATAAAATGACCTGCATAAGCTGATGTGGGAAGGTCATTTTAGAAAAGCAAAGCTTATAATCTACCTTAGCTAGAACATCCTTTGAAATACCTAAGGATCCACCAATACTAAAGGATATATTCGCATTGTGATAGGAGAATATATCAAGCATCTTTTCTGCTAAGTCTATACTCGATAGCATTTCACCCTTTAAATCTAGGGCAATCTTATAGGAATTCGAAGGTAAAACCTTTAAAATTCTTTCCCCTTCCTTATTCTTAATTGCCTCAATTTCCTTATCACTTGGAGAATCATTAATGGCCTCATCCGAAACCTTTAAAAATTCAACCTTTGTGTATTTACCTAATCTTTTTGTATATTCATTAATCGCATCAATCAAATACTTTTCTTTGATATTTCCAACACTTACAATATAGATTTTCATATTTCATAATCCCCACTAAAGAAAGGCTTTAAAATACCAAATTTTACATTCGATGTATCAATACCAAAATCATTAAATACCTTTTCTCTTGTAAGCTCAATAATCTCCGTTAAATTACATTCCTTTGATACATGAGCATGTAAAATGAGCTTAGTCTTATTTCCAATAACATTACATAGGGTAATCATAGAATCCTCATTCGACATATGGCCATGGTCCCCTAATACTCTAATTTTTAAGGAATATGGTCTTTCTGAATGCATTAATATTTCAGGGTCATGATTAGATTCTAATATATATGCCTCAGCATTTGCAATTTCTTGATAAATTGCTTGATGAACATAGCCAGTATCTGTAATATAAACAAGCTTTTTCTCATCATTATAGAAGGAGAATCCAATACATTCCTTTGCATCGTGAAATAAAGGTAAAACCTGAATCTTTAAATCCTTTTCTATATAGAAAGGATATAGCATAGAATTTGCTAATCTTTCGATTAAGATTAATGAGCCATTCTTCTTTTTCTCCTCAAGTAAGGCTAAGACTTTTTCCTTACCTGGTCTATTAAACATTTCAATAACTCCATAGTATGTACCTAAGGACATATAGATTTTTAAATGGCATTCCTTAAGCATTTGAGGTAATGCTCTTATATGATCTACATGCTCATGAGTTATAAATAAACAGGCTATATCGCCTAAGGTTAGCCCATATCTAGAAAGATTATCTAGAATTTGCTTCCTAGTAATTCCTGCATCAATCAATATATTTATTTCCTTTGTTCTAAGTAAAGTACAGTTCCCATCAGAACCACTAGAAAACACGCTAAATTCCATATTCTACCTCCACCGGAGGACATTATAACATAACTATCCTTTTCTTAAAAGAAAAAGAAATGAAAATGTCTATTATTTTAATCAATTTTCAATTTTATAATTTCATTGCATTTTAAATCCATAAATGATATGATATTATTTGCATTAGTTTAATTTTTTAGATAAAGGAGTATGAATGACAATGACAAAGAAAACATTGCGCAGAGCGGTTACTGCTTCCCTTGCTAGCGCATTCGCAATATCTTTAGCATCTTGTTCAGCTGCATCGGACAATCATGGTAAAATCGATTTAGATGCCATCTATGCTTCTAGTGGAGATTATTCCGTATCCTACGGAGATATCTGGAACGAGCTTAAATGGAAATCCAATGAGGTTTTAGATACTCAGATTACCAATGTAGTTTTAAATAAGTATATCAATCGTATTAGCATTGTTCTATCTAAGGATTCTAATTCTCTTACAGGAGAGGATAAGGATGCTTTAGGCTTTGATAGCGAGAATAATGTTTATAGCGATGATGCTTATAACAAGATGAAAGAAAATTATGAAGAAAGAATTGTAGATTACGTAGTACAGGACATCTATAATTTCACTTATCAAACCGATAACTATTGGGACAATTTCGAATCCCTAGAGCATGTTGATATTGATACCCTAGAGGCTAAATATGTAGATGAGATTTATTCTGAATATTTAGTTGACACTATTGATGGTGTAGAATTACTTAAGTTAATTCAAAAAGCAGATTACAAGGATTATAAGGATAATTTTGCAAACTATTTAAAGCTTGCAAAGGGTTTATCTCAAATCTATTATCCTCTTTATGCAAAGGAATTATTAGCCTATGCAGGACTTGAGGAGGATATTGAAGAGGCTGATAAGGACGATACAGATGCTGATGATGATCAGTGGGGTTATTATGCTGTATCTAAATATGTATCTAAATTCAAGGATGAGTATACAAACAATTATGATATGAGCGCAATCATTATCAATTTTGCAAACTCTAGTGAAATGGAGGATACATTAAGAGCCTTTGGATTAAAGTTCAATGGTAAGAACTTATATTATATTTATGATTCAAAGGATACGAATAAATATACCTTAAATGCTGATGGCTATATGACTTATGAGGATTACATCAAATATTATGATGATTTCTCTACAAGTAACCTAAACAATGGTCGTGATGCTGAAGGTAACCAGATGGCAACAGTTGTATCTAGCCAAGCCATCCTAGAGATTTATATCCAAATATATAATTATGTATATGGTGGTTATAGAACTAAGCTATCCTCTACTTATACTGGTACAGCTTATACACAGCTAAACCAATTAAGAAGATTAACAGATGAAATCTTAGAGGCTTATGCATCTCCTGCAGCAGGAACTACAGTTGAGGAAATGCTTCTAGCTGCAAAGAATAAGCTTAAGGCAGATAACGATGAAGAGACCTACTATACTGCAAAGAATTTAAAGAAGCTTTATGGTGATACATTCAAAACCTATATGTATGATACCTTAAAGCTAAAGCAAGGCTCTACTTGCTATTCTTATAGCGGTCAAACATCAAACCTAGGTACAACCTTAGCTTATAAATTTGATGAATATACAAATTATGAGAATAAAGAGGAAATCACAGATGCATCCTTAATTCATTTTAAGGAATGGTATAACGAAGAGGAAAGAAACTCTACAGATATCACTGCATTATTATTAGATACTGAAGCCTATCCATCCTTATCCTTAGATATATTAGAATTATTAAAGAAGGATGATATTACTTCTTCTGCAATTACAAATTATTTAAGTGAAGAATTAGATGACGTTTCTGTAAAGATTTATAATGAAGCTTGTGAAATCAAGTATTCTGCAGATAATACAGATTATTCAAATGCATTATCTAAGGTAGGAAATGACAACATTTTAGCTACGATTTCTTATGATAATGTAACTTGGAATTTAAATATTATTGGAGATAGCGAGGATAAGGATTCTATTTTAATCCCTGGTACTTCTACTCCATTTGGTGTATTTGATTACTTAGAGGCAAAGAGTGGTACAACAACTGCTGTTGATTTAATTTCTTCAAAGATTGTTAAGACTACAAAGGCATATGAGGATACAAATAAGGATAGAGATTTATATAAGAGATATATTGAGAATATGCTTTTAAGCTTCTCTAATAATTATTATTCTCAAAGTGGATATCCTGCATCTATTGGTAAATATAATTTCTTAATGCTATATTTCCATACTGCTGATGTAGAAAAGATTATTGATGATTATTATAGAGTAAATGCTGCATCCTCTAAGCTATTAACAGATTATTCTTCAGATAAGCTAGTAAACTTCTTTGAAAAATATGTTGATATCCAAGAGGCTAACTACTTCTCCTTAGGTGGTACTCGTCTTTATGTATACTTAGATAGAGATGATGACGGCAAGGAGGATGAGGTTGCTGATTGGTGCGATTTGCTTGTATCTGATTATGATGCAACAAGCGTATTTGCAGGCAAGACCTTCGGTGAGGTTGCAAAGCAGTTAGTTTGGGAAATCTACAATAAGATTAGTGCATCAACATCCTCTCATACAGATGCTGCATCAGAGTTAGTAAATGAGATTTCTTCATCTGCAAAGGTTGTTTATGCGGATAACCCAATTTCTGCTGAAAACACTTGGGCAGTTTATAGACATTTAGGATTAAATGTTAAGACTACAGATTTCACTGCTACAAATTCAACTACAGATATTGATTTTGATCTAAAGCAGCGTCTATATGATTATTCAAGAGGCTATAGCTTAGATGCAAATGGAAATATCACAAAGACTTATGAATATTTCTTAAATAATACATATCCTACATGCTATATCGAGCCAATGGGCGATAAGGATACAGTAGTTAAGGCTGATGATGATACTATCGTTGCAACAAAGGATGGATATAACCTAATCATGGTTACATCTGGTACTACTTCTGCATCTGCAAAGTGGACTAAGACAGATAATAGCGAGGGTATTTTAGAGAATATCGTATTCATGTATAACGAGAACCCTATCACAATTACAGATATCTATAATGATACTGAGGAATTAAATTTCAACCAGATTAAGTTCTACGTTCTAGATTATGCAATCCATGGTTCAGCAACATTAACTCCTGCATCATTATCCACTGCATATTCAAGATATCTATCTCCAGTAGTAACTCGTTTTACTTCTTCTGAGACACAAAGAATTATTTTAATCAATTATATTGAAAATTCTACAAATGCAAGCATTAGCTTCACAAAGAGCGGCAACAATGATGCATTTGCTAAGCTTGTAGCTATCGCACAAACTTCTGCTGATAATTATAGCTATTTATATAATGATACAACAGGCACATCTAACCTATATGATTACAAGGATGAAAATGGTAATCTAGTTACTTGGTGGGATAGCATTAAAACTATTTTAAAGGAGGAGGCTTAAGATGAAAAAGGCATTCAAGAGCTTACTTCTTGCAGGTACTACAGGATTAATGGCATTAACTCTTGCTTCCTGTGGTGGAGAGACAAGAAATTCTAGCGTACCTTACGGTGAAGCAAATAAATACAATTCTGATACTGTAATTGCCACTGCATCGAATGACATTACAAATGAATCCATGAAGATGACTTTGGCACAGTTCTATTCTAGATTAAGATATTCTGGAAACAATTTTGTTACAAATAATATTAAAAAGGCTGTTTATAGCAAGGAATATGATGCTGTAGTTGATGTTTTAACTCATGAGAACCTAGCTGATGTTAAGGATTCTACAAAAGCATTAATTACATTAACTAAGAATGATACTGCCCTATATAGCCTAAGTGCTACAACACTTGATGCAACAGGTGCATTAAATAATTATCAATATATTCGTCGTTATATGGTAAACGCAATTCAATCCTTATTATCTAGTGGAATATTCTCTGCTACTTCTGCAGAGAAGGTTGCTGATATCGAGGATAAGGATATCGAGAAGTATTACACAAAATATATTGAGACTCAAGCAAGACGTGGAATTACAATTACTTAGGCTGAATTAGCTTTCACACAGCCAACAGATAATAGTGATGTAATCCAATTTACAAATTTCAAATCTATCGTTCTAAGCTATAGAGAATTAGTTGATTCCTTCATTATTACACAGGCTGAAAAGCTTGCAAGTAAGAATGCATTATATCAAATTGCAGATGAGGAATACATCTATGAATATGATGCAGACCCATCTACAGATGCAAAAACTAAGAATAGCTCATACTATCTATTCGATGAAAAGAAGATTGAATCCTTATATAATACTACATATAAGACATATGGTGAATATAAGGCTGTAATCATTCAGTTCAATTCAAGACGTGAGGCATTAAATAATACCGATGAGGTTACAAATCTATTAGGCTATAGCTTAGCTGAGGCTGATACAGAGGAAAAGGTTAAGGCATATTATTTAGCATTATATAATTTAACCTATGCATATGACCCTGCACTACAGTTAGATGATGATAGATTCACGTATACAGTTTCTAAGGATGAAAATGGATTAAGTGAATTAAATGATACAGTTAAAACAGCTATTACAGATACTTTAGAGAATGGTGAATATTTCAAATCACCAAGAAACCTATCCGATAAGTATTATATGATTTATCATATCAGTACTAAGTATGATGTTTCTTCAAGCGATAAGGAAACTGAATTTGCTGATTTAACTTCCGACCAAAAGGAAAAGTATACTACTTATTTAAAGTGGGATACAATGGAATCTAATGCTTCTAATTATGCAGCAACAAATTATAAGGCTTTAATCTATAAGAATTTAAATGATGAGAACAAGGATAATGATTTAAGAATTTATGATCCAGTAGCTGAATATAGATTCTATAATTCTTATTCTGATGTTTATACATTAATGGATAAGTCTTATTTCAAGGATAATTTAATCTTCTCTTATGATGGCATTGAATATAGCTGTGAGGATTTCTATAAGGAAGCAAGCCTATATTATGCATCTGAGACAATTACAAATTATTTCCAATTAGAATATGCAAATTCCTTCTTCGATAAATATATCGATGAGGATACAAAGAAAACAAATAGCGATACTGTAAAGGATGCTATTTCAACATTTAATTCTAATGGTAATTCTCAATATCCTTCTTCTATGGGACTTGCAAATTATTTATTAATTGCATATGGCTATGAAAATGAAGAGGATGTATTAAAATATTACTTTAATGCAGCTAAGTGCTTAACAAGCTACAAGGCTGAAAAGGTATTTGAGGATTGGGCTGTTCTAAATCAGGAAAAGACCGATGCTGAGGGTAAGAAGATTTATAACATTAATGAAGCTTATAAGACTCAAGGTATTCTATATAACCTATTAACTAGTGGTAATAAGGATTATTCTACACTATTCAATATTAACCTAGATCATTTCTTAATTAATATTGATGCAAATGGTGATGGTACTCCTGATGATCCAGATGGATTCTTAAAGGATTTATCTGATACAACTAAGGCAGAATTCGAAAATGCTGTAGTAGAATTAGCTAGGGCATTATATGTTGAGGCTACAAGTGGCAAATATGGTGATAACTCCTACTATACAATTCTAAATTATCTAAAGCAGGCTTACGAAGAGGGTATGCCATTAAAGACTGACCCTACTAAGACTTGGGATGATTTCAAGTCCTTCGGATTCCTATTAACTGTTGAGCAGCTAGCTTCTAATGGTGATATCACTCAGGATTCTGTATCTAATTTCGTAGAGCCATTCAAGAATTATGTTAAGAATGTTTACAAGACATTAGATGAGGCTGATACAAAGATTGCAGATGATGGTAATTTCTATATCTATGATTCTACCAAAGAGGAAGGTCATGTACTTGAGAATGCTACTGATGCATCAAAGATTACAATCGATACCCTATGTAAGACAGTATATGGCTACCACCTATTAATCGTTAATAGCTATAGTGGACCAGATTCTACAGATTACAAGAAGCCAAGTGATTATGAATCACAATATGCAAACAATCTTCCTATTACATTAATTGCAGATGATGAATCTACAGATGAGGATGAATCTATCGTTGTATATACAGATTCTTGGAATGAGAATTCCTCTGAGATTTCATTCAACCAATTCTTCATCTATTATGTTCAAAAGGCAAATAGTGCTACATCTTCTCTAGAATCAAATATTGCATCTTTATGCTCTACATTATTTGATAACTCTATTTCTAAATATGTAAGCTCTAATTTCCAGACCTTCTTATTATTATCTAAGTTAAATATCCAAATCGACGCTACAAATGGTCCAAAGGTATTTACTTATAATACAGCAGATGGTTTAGATGTTGAATATTACAAGAATACAGTTATCGATTGGGGAGATGAGGATCAATATCTTCCTTGGGTGGATGGTACTTATAATTGGGATAGACCAAAATCTAAATAAGAATTTCGGCAAACTTCGGTTTGCCTTTTCTTATGGATAAAAAAAATCCTAGCATATTTGCTAGGATAATTTTTTACTGCTGCTTTATTAGGGATAGGGCCATCTTATGCTTCTGATAATCAATATCAATTACATAAACATGTACCTGGTCTCCAACACTTAAGATATCGGATGGATGAGAAACCTTTTGTGTACTCATCTTAGATACATGTACTAATCCATCATATTTAACACCACAATCGATGAATGCACCAAAGTCAACTACGTTTCTTACTGTACCATCAAGCTCATCTCCAACCTTGATATCTTCAAAGTGCATAATATCACTTCTAAGCTTTAATCCAGGGTAGGAATCACGAATATCACGAAGTGGCTTTTCAAATGCATCTAAAATATCATTTAATGTGAACATATCAATGGATAAATCCTTTGAAATTTGGCTTTTATCAAGCTTTTTAATTTCTTCCCTAATCTTTTCTGTACCTAAGTCATTTGCGTTTAAATTCATTAATTTTAATATGGCTTTAGCCTTATCATAGGATTCTGGATGAATTGGAGTTTGATCTAGTGGATCAATCGCATTTAATATTCTTAAAAAGCCTACACATTGCTCATAGGTTTTAGGACCAAGCTTTGCAACCTTCTTTAATTCCTCTCTAGACTTAAATCCACCATTTTCCTCTCTATAGGCAATAATATTCTTAGATACTGCCTTTGTTAAGCCGGATACATAGGAAAGTAAGGATATAGATGCAGTATTTAAATTAACTACAACCTTATTTACAGCATCCGATACAACATCATCTAAGGCTTTATTTAATTTCGATTGTGTAACATCATGCTGATACTGTCCAACACCTATGGATTTAGGGTCGATTTTAACAAGCTCTGCAAGTGGATCTTGAATTCTTCTTGCGATGGATATTGCACTTCTCTTTTCAACTGTTAAATCAGGGAATTCCTCAATAGCAATATCGGATGCAGAATATACAGATGCACCAGCCTCGCTTACCATTACATATTTACAATCAAAGCCATTTTCCTTAATGACATCAGCAATGAAGCTTTCCGTTTCTCTTCCTGCAGTACCATTACCAATGGCAATAATAGATACATTGTATTTCTTAATTAGCCTTGCAATCGTAATTTTAGATTCAATAACTAATTTAGGGTCAACCTTTGAATCCTTAGATTTTTCATTTGGATAAATAACTCCAATTTCCTTTACACCACTATTCTCATCAATTACAGCAAGCTTACAGCCTGTTCTATAGGCAGGGTCAACACCAAGTACAACCTGGCCCTTCATTGGAGCCTGTAATAATAGATTCTTTACATTCATTGCAAAAATATGAATCGCTTGTTCTTCTGCATTTTCAGATAAAATGCTTCTGATTTCTCTTCCAATAGATGGTGCAATTAATCTCTTATAGGCATCATCTATTGCCTCCTCTAGCTCTTGCTTAAACAAGGAATCTCTATTTCTTGTAATATGTCTTCTTAAGAAATCAATATCTCTTTCAGGCTGAAGCTCAAGTGTAACATTAATTACATCCTCATCCTCAGCTCTATTAATTGCTAAAACTCTATGAGGCTTAATCCAGCCTGTCTTTTCGGAAGAATCATAATAATTCTTATATTTTTCCTCAGGATCATTATCATTTTTCTTCTTCTTGCAAATAATAGTTCCATATTTTAATGCAGCATCTCTAATATATTTTCTAAAATCTGCATTATCACTAATCTTTTCTGCGACAATATATTTAGCATTTGTGATAGCATCCTCCATAGTTTTAACCTTATCCGTTAAGAATTTAGATACTATTTCGTTTTTATCTCCTTGATTATAAAGCTTTAGCATAATGTCTGCTAAAGGCTCAAGGCCTAAGGCAATAGCCTCTGTTGCCTTTGTCTTTTTCTTTTCCTTATATGGACGATATAAATCCTCAACATCGATAAGCTTTGGTGCATTTAAAATATCTTCTCTTAAGGAATCTGTCATCATACCCTTTTCTTCAATTAAACGAATGACATCAGCCTTTCTCTTTTCTAAAGCAACTCCATAATTATATTCATCAGAAATAGCACGAATTGCCTCTTCATCAAGACCTCCTGTAGCCTCTTTTCTATATCTTGCAATAAAAGCTACAGTTTTATCATCAGCAAGCATTTCTAAAACGGCACCAATTTGGTCTCTTTTAACCTTAAATTTGTCCTCTATTGTCTTTAATACATTATCATTTAAAACTACATCTGCCATATAAATTCTCCTTTTATTTTGAAAAAAATAAGGCCATTAGGCCTTATCTTATGCTAATTCTAATTGGAAGCTTGAACGCTTGTCCGTACCTGTAATGAATTCAGTAACATGACGAGAGTCACTTCTGATTGTCGCAAAATCTGTGAAGAAAATTCCCCAAGATTTTGGATCATTTGTTTTAGAATCATAATCATATTCATATGAACTCTTAAAGCCATCTTCACCAGCAATATAACCAAAAGCGAATTCGTTTGTAGATTCGCTGCTACCACCAAATTTTACACTTGTAATTGCATTCTTATTCTTACCAACAGATAAATCAATCATGTATAATACAGCAACCTCAGAATCATTAGATGCATCATCATCAGCTAAAATCTTTTCATTATACTGATTAATCGTATATTGAATTTCAATTAAAGCCTTAAGTGCTAAATCCTGTTGCTCATTATAATAGAAGGTTACGGATTCATCATCCTTATTCTTGCCATCATCAATTGCCTTATCTGGATAAAATGCTGTGAAATCAAATGCAGCAAAGAAAATATGCTTATAATATGTACCATCATCATAATCATCTGAATTCGCATGCATTAGCACACCCTCATAATTCATCTTTTTGAAGGTAACTTCTTTTTCATTATATGTATAAGTCTTTCCAACATAATCAATCTTTTCCTCAGTTGTACCTCTATTTGCAAGTACAAGTGGAATTGTTATTGCAGCTGCTAAAACTAATACAAGTCCTACTCCTGAGATTATCCAAAATAATTTATTATGTAAGATATTATTCTTTTTTTGACCCTGTGTGGCTTTACCTGATACTTTTTTTCTTTTAATTGTTGCCAAGTCAATCATCTCCTTTAAAAATACTACACGTTAAAGTTCAAATTATTTTATCATAATTTTGGCATCTATACAAGAAAAATAAGAGAAATCATATGATTTCTCCATTATCTTCTATATATACTTCATTATCTTTATTCCATAGCTCACTAAGCTTACGTCTTAATGGTTTATATAAATAAATCATTGTGAATGCAATTGTAGACATTAGCATAATTTCAAACGGAATATCAGCAAGCCAATAATGATATACATCTATCTCTAGGAACACTGCGTTTGTCACTAAGAATAGCATACAATAAATGTATGCACCTAAAATACCACCTAGGGTTAATAGCCATATATTCTTATTCTTAAGTAGCCATATAATTCCAATATAGATCATATAGCCTAACCACATAGGTATCATAACAATAGGTGTTAGGCTTCCCATATAAATATTATCTAATAATACATGAGCAAATATGATAAGACTTGTCTTTTTAAAGCCAAATACCGATACATATATCGCAAGCAGTAAGAATGTAAATTGGAAATTTGGAATAAAAACAAAGAGCTCCTCTTGAATAAAGAGTAATACACTCATGAAGGCTAATATACATAATTCTCTTACAGTTATTTTATTATTAGTCTTACGGTTAATAATTAAAAATAGAATTACTGCAAGGACAAATAAGCCTACAAGAACATAAACAATAATACGGAAGGTCTGGGTAGAATTGTAATAGCTATTAAAGGATATAGAATCATTGAACATAGAGGTATTATGTAAATTATCCCTTTCGTTAATGGCAAATATCATATTATCCTTTAATTCTATTCCATCGATTCCAGTAGATACTGTTTGTTTTACATAATCATTAAAATCAATCGTATCCTTATAGCTTACGCCATCCTTTATATAGCATAGCTCAAACCAAAGCCAAGTAGATGTACCATTCGTTTTTATATTGAAGGAATCTCCTTCAATACCAATCAAATAATGGCCATAGCCAGTTTCCTTATATTCAATTGTATATAAGCTGTTTAATACCTCAAATAAGGTGTCATCCTTTTTATACTCAATACGCTTCTTTTCCACTAGCTGATTATCCATATTATTTACAATAAAGGTAATTGTACCTGCACGATTTGCAGATTTTTGATTATTATGAATAATCACATAAACCATACTGAGTATCATTAATGAAATAAGGAGGACACCAAGAAGTATCCTCCCTATTTTCTTAAGCAAAAAGGATTACTCCTGTTCCTTTATCTCTTTGAACCTTATATGCCATTAATGAAGCATAAATTTGATTGGAAGAATAATCATACTCTGCCTTTTCCATATCAAACTGATAGTTTTCACTATCAAAATGATTGTCAAATAGATACTTAATGATATCTGTATTCTCTTCAATCATAAATTCTCTAGCATTCTTCTTAGCTGCAGCTAAAGGTAATAAGAATAAGCTTAAGGATGTATCCTTTGCTGCATAGCCTTGTTTTACAGCTGCCTCTACATTTGCTAAAGTTAATGGTTCAAAATCACTATCAGAAAGTGTATTATATAATGCTAAACCACATAATTCCCAAGCATATCCATCTGTACCATATTCTACGGATGCACGATATGTTGTATTTAATAACTCAGTTGAAACGATAGAATCCAAATTCATTTCTTTAGCAATAGATAAATTAAATGGTAAGGAATATTCATCCCTATATTTTGTTAAACCCTCTAAATATGCAGAAAAGTTTGATGTAAAATCTTCATTAGTCACATCAAATAATCTTGCAGCATAATACCATTTTGCATAATTTCCATCTGTTGGCATTTCTGTTAGATTTGGAATATTTGTAAAATCAACACCAGATAAAGATGCCTTATATGCATCTGTAAATAGTGTATTATTAAATAGGTTACTATCATAGCCGTTATTTTCCATTAAATACACAGCCATAGCCTGCCAATATGAACTATCTAAAAAGCTATTAGAAGCCGCTAAAGATGTTTTTAAGCCATTCTTTGCATAATGATAAATTGCTTTATCAACTAAAACATCATATTCATCAAACGATCCACCAAAAGCAACTGTTTTAAAGCATTCACTCTTGAATTCAAATACATCTCCATCGTTAGCCTCTAAGCCATCTACTCCAGTCATGGAGTATTCACCATTTTCTAAAATGGATAAATACCAGTTAGAATCTACAACAGAATTGTTAATTGATGTAATAAAAGTTCCACTCTTTTTTACATCAAAATATTTATCTAATGCGTCATTAACTGTTGGGCATTCATTTAAATCAACTGTCTTATCTCCAATAACTTCGCCATCAATATCATATACCTTAATTGTATATGTCTTAGGTGTACTTGTAGTTGTTGGAGCAATAGTTGTTGTTTCTGTAGTAGTTGTTTCTACTTTAGTTGTAGTTTCACTAGAACTACCACAGCCTGCCATTCCTAAAGCCATACCCAAAGCTAGAGGAATCGCAAATAATCTCTTCTTCATTTTTCCTGTTTTGCTCTCTTTATTTTCATGCCGTATCCCAGCAGCACTCAAAAAAAGATGCAATTTCCTTTTTTAATTTTTATATTTAATCGGGTAAGTCTCCTGACTTCGCCTCATCCTACTTTCTACCTTCTCAGTTGCCCAATGGTATATTGATTTCGTCCTCGTTACAGTTGCTGGTACAGCTC
>JAFPIE010000065.1 GCA_017388605.1 Acholeplasmatales bacterium
ATATGTACTCTTTAATCAACCATCCTATGTAACAACAAGTGCCTTTGAGATAGCATTTAATTATGCGATTACGGTAATTGTTATTGCATGTCCTTGTGCCTTAGGTCTTGCAACCCCTGTTGCCATAATGGTATCAACAGGTAAGGGGGCACAGGAGGGATTAATCATAAAGAATGCGGAAATTTTAGAAAGAACAGGTAAGATATCTACGGTTGTATTCGATAAGACAGGTACTATAACTAAAGGTAGACCTGAGGTTACAGATATCACAATCGATGATGCAACCTTAGCCATTGTTTATTCTATAGAAGCTCTATCGAATCATCCTTTGTCTATTGCAATAGAGGAATATGCAAAGAAAAAGGGCTTAAATAAGCATCCTATTTCCAATTATAAGGCTATAGATGGAAGAGGTATTCTAGGTACTTATGATTCTATAGAATACTATATTGGTAATAAAAAGGGTGTAGATATAGAAGTAGAGGATTATAAAATTCTTGAGGATGAAGGGAAAACGGTATTATATGTTTTAAGAAATCATGAATTCTTAGGTATTATTGCCTTAAGAGATGAAATAAAGGAAGGCTCTAAGGAAGCAATACAAGAGCTTAAAAATATGGGCATTGATGTCATCATGCTTACAGGAGATAACAAAAGATGCGCTAATGCCATCTCAAAATCCTTAGGTATAGAGAATTGTATTAGTGAGGTATTACCTACGGATAAGGCCTCTATCATTAAAGATCTAAAAAGGAATGGTAAGCTTGTAGCGATGGTTGGAGATGGTGTGAATGATACCATTGCCTTAGCTACCTCGGATTTAGGTATTGCCATTGGGGCTGGGTCTGATGCAGCTGAGGAATCCTCAGATATTGTTCTTGTAAGAAATGATTTGATGGATGTTGTAAATGCCATAAGGCTATCGAAAAGAACGCTTAATACCATAAAGCTTGGTTTATTTTGGGCATTCTTTTATAACCTAATTTGTGTTTTATTAGCATCAGGTATCCTCTATCATTTAACAAAGGGTTCATTCATCATGAAGCCAGAATATGGATCGATTGCAATGTCTATTTCATCGGTTTCTGTTGTATTAAATGCTTTATCTATTAATCTTTTTAAGGTAAAAAGAAATAAGGATATCGCAATAGAAAGTATAGAAAAGGAGGAAAATAAAATGGCTACTTTAGTTATTGGTGTTGATGGTATGATGTGTAAGCATTGCAAGGCTCATGTAGAAGAAGCTTGTAAAAATGTTTCTGGCGTAGAATCTGCAGTAGCATCCTTAGAGGATAAAAATGTAACTGTAACCTATACTGGTGATGTTAAAGAAGAAGCATTAAAGAATGCAATTAAAGAAGCAGGATATGATCCTAGATAATAAAAACGGGCTGTTAAGAATTTCTTAATAGCCCATTTATTCTACTCGTGAAATATTTTATATGTAATAGATGCAATTTCCTTATCGGATAAGACCATGCCATCTAAAATCCATTTCGAAATAATGGAATTTAGTGCACCCTCTGTTGCAGCATCCTTATACCCCTTTAGAGAATTTCTTTTTAATATTTCTACAGCAATTTCTTTTTTTCTATTTAAAATATGAATATTTTCTAAGCTTGCCTTAGTTAATATTTCGATTTCCTTCTTTTTACTTCTTAAATCCCTATAGAAGATTTCTAAATCATTCATATTATATTCTATAATTTCTTTAGCATCTAATGTGGTTGAATTTAGGATATCCTTCACTAAATCATCAATTAGTTCATCTCTAGAGGTGTAGTTTCTATAGAATGCAGTTCTTGAAACTCCAGCTCTTTTTACTAATTCTGTAATGGATATTTTATCGTAGCTTTGCTTAGAAAGTAATTCTAGCATAGCGGTTTTAATATAGGTTTTTGTTAAGGTTGCGATTTCTGAATTTGAGCTCATAGAACCTCCAATGGCGTTACAGTTGTAACACTTATAGCTCATTTTAGCATTGATAGAATAACTTGTCAATTGAAAGGCCCTTGAAAATTTTATCTATTTCAAATAGAATTTAAATTGTTAAATGAGTTAAGGAGGCGTCCTATGAAAGAATATTGGAAGGGTGGAAATATGCTATACCCTGTACCTGCTGTTTTAGTTAGTGTTGGTACAATGGAGAATAAAAATGTATTTACCGTTGCTTGGTGTGGTACTGTATGTACAAACCCACCCATGCTTTATATTTCTGTAAGAAAGGAAAGATATTCCTATCCTATTATTGTAGAAAATAAGGAATTTGTTGTTAATCTAACTACAAAGGATTTGGCCTTTGCAACCGATTATGCAGGTGTAAAATCAGGTAAGGATACAGATAAATTTAAGGATTTAGGCTTAACTGCAATAGAATCGAAATATGTTAAGGCTCCTTCGATTGATGAATCTCCAGTCAATATCGAATGTAGGGTAAGAGAGATTATTCCGCTTGGATCTCACGATATGATTTTGGCGGATATTTTAGGGGTTACCATAGAGAATTCCTATATGGATGAAAATGGCAAATTCGATTTAAAGAAGGCAAATGTAATTACCTATTCTCATGGAGAATATTATGGACTTGGAGAATATTTAGGTAAGTTTGGCTATTCAGTTAAAAAGAAGAAAAAATAATTTTTTTCTTACGAGGGATTTTAAAATTTGTTAAAATATGAATAGAAAAAATAGGTATTTTTCCCTATAATAAGGAGCATATATGAGCACAAATAATTTAAAATCCATCGCTCTAATTAAAGAAAAGCTGCATGAATTATATAAAGCTTCTCCTATCATTCATGTAGATGTTTTACAAAAGAGAAGAAGGGTTAAAAACGCAATGGTTAAGATTAATGGTATATATGATTATTTTGTTTCAGTTGAGGCTATATAAATAATTATATTGAGAATTTTTCAATTACCTTTGTCGATGTATTAACCAAGAATATTATCATTCGTGAATTAGAAATGTAAAAAAATTAAAATTTTGTTTTAATTTCGATGTACTTTATGATATAGTATATATGCTTGCTTCTTTAGTA
>JAFPIE010000066.1 GCA_017388605.1 Acholeplasmatales bacterium
CTTCAAAAAATGGCCAAGTATAATCACTAACATCAATTAAGATACTATTGGTAATTTCTTCTGTCTTTTTTGTTAATGATACATAGGTAATTCTTTTATCCTCTTTGGATTGTGATTTTGTTAAATAACCCTTTTCTACTAATCGATTAATTAATGGAGAAATAGAATTTGTAGATTTGTGTAATCTTTTACAAATATCCGTAACCTTTCTTTCCTCTGGATGATGATATATATCTAATAGAATAATTGCTTGAATAGAGGAAATACCATAAGGCTCACAAAGTTCATCTCTAATCGTATTAAAATAGTCGGATAATTCTTTAATCATATTGATGATTTCTCTTCTATTTTCTGATACATTCTTATACATAAAATCATACCTCCTATTTTCATTTTAACATTATTAACAAAATTGTGTCAACAATGACATAAGAAAAAGGCGATGAGATTCATCGCCTTAATTTATAAAATTATTCTGCCTTAGGAGTATAATCCTTAGCTGCAAGATATACATAATTGTTGTAACGCTTTAGAGCATCACGGAAGTTAGTATCGAATAATTCTTGAGCTTTTTCTGGGTTAACCTTAGTTAATTGATTATAACGACCCTCGTTCATTAAGAATTCCATGTATAATTCCTTATTAGGCTCTACACACTTATCTAATTGCATTGGGTTCTTGCCTTGCTTAGCTAAATCTGGGTTATAACGGAATGTTGGCCAGTAACCACACTCTGTAGCCTTCTTAGCTTCCATTTGAGACATGAATAGACCCTTCTTAATGTTATGAGCGATACATGGAGCATAAGCAATTACGATAGATGGTCCATGGTAAGCTTCTGCTTCCTTTAATGCCTTAATTACCTGGTTCTGGTTAGCACCATGAGAAATTGTAGCAACATATACATGTCCATAAGACATAGCGATAGATGCTAAATCCTTCTTGAATGTTGGCTTACCAGCTGCAGCGAACTTAGCAATAGCACCTGTACGGCTAGACTTAGAAGCCTGTCCACCAGTGTTAGAGTAAACCTCTGTATCAACAACTAAGATGTTTACATCCTCGTTGTTTGCGATAACATGGTCAAGTCCACCATAACCGATATCATATGCCCAACCATCACCACCGATGATCCACTGAGAAACCTTAACTAGGTAATCCTTTAAGCTTAAGATTTCCTTAGCGTATGGAGCATCAATAGCTTCCATTGCAGCAATGATCTTTGGAGCTAATTCCTTAGTCTTAGCGCCATCAGTTCTATTTTCTCTCCATTCAGCACATAAAGCCTTAGCTTCTTCAGGCATTGCTTCTTCATTTAATGCCATAACTGTTTGGATTCTATCTCTTAATGTTTCAACACCCATTCTCATACCGAAACCGAATTCAGCATTGTCCTCGAATAATGAGTTAGCCCAAGCTGGACCACGGCCCTCAGCATTAGTTGTATATGGGCTTGATGGATAAGAACCAGAATAAATAGATGTACAACCTGTTGCGTTAGCAACCATCATACGATCACCGAATAGCTGTGCAACAGCCTTAACGTATGGAGTTTCACCACATCCACCACAAGCTCCAGAGAACTCGAATAATGGCTGAGCGAACTGAACGTTCTTAGCGTTAGCATTACCTGCAACATCGCTCTTGTATGTTACATGGTTAGCGAAATAATCGAATACAACTTCTTCCTTCTTCTCACGAGACTGAGCCATTGTATTAGGCTTTAATGCAACAGCCTTAACTGGCTTACCATTCTCATCAACAGCGCCCTTAACTGGCTTACCTGGACAAACAGTTAAGCAGACACCGCAGCCTGTACAGTCAAGTGTAGAAATAGCTAAGGAATACTTATATCCCTTAAATCCTGTAGCATCTAGGAACTGTGCTTCTGCTGGAGCATTAGCAACTTCCTCTTCAGTACATAGGAATGGACGGATACATGCATGTGGACATACGAATGCACACTGGTTACACTGAATACAGTTTTCAGCAGTCCAGAATGGAACATCTGTAGCTACACCACGCTTCTCGTATGCAGCAGTACCCTGTGGCATATGGCAATCCTTACCAAACTTAGCGAATGCAGAAAGAGGTAGGGAATCACCCTTAATAGAATTGATAACATCAGCGATTTCTCTTACGAATTCAGGACGAGTATTATCAACTACCTTTACATCATCAGAAAGATTAGCCCAAGCTGGATCAACAGCTACCTCAACTAATCTAGAGCCACCCATGTCGATAGCCTTATGGTTCTGATCTACTACATCCTGACCCTTCTTTAAGTAAGTCTTTGTAGCAAATTCCTTCATATGAACCTTAGCTTCTTCATAGTCCATAATCTGTTCATTTAGCTTGAAGAATGCAGACTGCATAATTGTGTTAACACCTAAGCCAGCACGGAAACCGCACTCTCTTGCAGCAGCATTAGCAGCAATGATATAGAACTTAGCATGCTTTTCAGCTAATAATCTCTTATATTTATTAGGTAAACGGTCAGCGATATGATCCTTATCAACAACTGTATTTAATAAGAATGTACCACCATCACGTAAACCATCAATCATATCAAACTTATCTAGGTATGCATCTAGTGAGCAAGATACGAAGTGTGGCTGGTTAACTAAGTAAGTTGAACGAATTGGCTTCTTAGAGAAACGTAAGTGTAATCTTGTAGAACCACCACTCTTCTTAGAGTCATATGCAGCATAAGATTGTGAATAGAAATCAGTATAATCACCAACAATCTTAGCGATATTCTTACATGCACCTACAGTACCATCAGAACCTAAACCGAAGAATAATAATTCTGTAGTTGAAGGATCTGCAACGTCAACTGGCTTGCCTAAAGGTAAGCTTGTATACTTAATATCATCATTAATACCAATAGTGAAATGATCCTTTGGAGTTCTAGCCTTTAAGTTCTCGAATACAGCAACGATCTGCTCTGGAGTTGTATCCTTAGAAGATAGACCATAACGACCTGCAACGATCTTTGGAGCGTTAGCCTTTCCATAGAATGCAGCCTGTACATCTAGAGCTAATGGCTCATATAAAGCACCCTGCTCAATTGTACGGTCTAATACTGCAATCTTCTTTGCAGTTTCAGGAATAGCCTTTAAGAACTTATCAACAACGAATGGACGATATAGATGTACCTCTAGGATACCAACCTTTTCACCCTGCTTTGTTAATAGGTCAATTACTTCCTCAGCACACTGACATACAGAACCCATAGCAACGATTACACGTGTTGCCTTAGGATCACCATAGTACTGGTAAGGTCTATAGTTACGTCCTGTAGCCTTAGAAATAGCCTTCATATATTTTTCAACAACTGGATATACACCCTCATACTGCTGAGCCTGAAGCTCTCTTGTCTGGAAGTATACGTCATCATTTTGTGCTGTACCACGAGTCTTTGGATGACCTGGGTTTAGTGCCTCTGCTCTAAACTTAGCTACAGCCTCTCTGTCTAATAGCTTGTCGAATACCTTGTAATCAATAGGCTCGATAGTGTTAACCTCATGAGATGTTCTAAAACCATCAAAGAAATGTAGGAATGGAATGGAAGATGAAATTGCAGATAGGTGTGCAACACCAGCTAAATCCATAACCTCCTGAACGGAATTTGAACATAATAATGCGAATCCTGTCTGACGACATGCCATAACGTCCATATGGTCTCCGAAAATTGCTAGAGACTGTGCAGCTAATGTACGTGCAGAAACATGGATAACGCCTGGTAAGCATTCACCAGCAATCTTATACATATTAGGAATCTTTAATAATAGACCCTGAGATGCAGTATAAGTTGTAGTTAATGCACCTGCCTGTAGAGAACCATGAACTGTTCCTGCAGCTCCACCTTCAGACTGCATTTCTACAACTTTTACAGGCATTCCGAATAAATTTTTCTTTCCCTGAGAAGCCCATTCATCTGTATACTCAGCCATTGGAGATGACGGAGTGATAGGATAAATACCAGCTACTTCAGTGAAGGCATAAGATGAATATGCGGCAGCATAATTACCATCAATAGCCATTCTTTTTACTTGTTTGCTCATTTTTTTCCTCCTGATGAGTAATAAATTTCCATAGTGTATTATAAATCGTTTTCAGGTTTTATTCAATAGCACAAAAGGAAAAAATACTCGTTTTTATACTTTAGTATAATAATGGAGTTTTTATAGAAAGAAAAAGCCGACAATTACGTCGGTTTTAACTAAGAATTATATTTTTTTTCTTCCTGATGCAATTAATTCCTTTTCGAACTCCTCTTTATTCTTAATTGCATAATTTTGATGCTCCTCCTCAGCCATAAAGAATGGAGCATTTTCTAAAATAGGTAAATTACATTCTCTTTCGCATTCAATAGATAATTGATACTTATATTCAATAACTACCTTCTTCTCCTCCGTATCGGAATTAAATACCGCAGGAGCGTAGGAATCCCCTCTATCGATATACTGTCCACCATCATCAAATGGATCAATATTTTCAAAATAAATATCTACCATTCTTGTGTAATCTGTCTTTGTAGAATCATATTCTACCAAAATACATTCCTTATGATGCGTAAGCTGAGCCTTTACCTCCTTATAGCTTGGATTAAGCTCAGACCCACCTGCATATCCACTTAATACCCTTAAGACACCTTCCTGGTCATAAAATGGCTGTGCAATACACCAAAAGCAGCCTCCAGCAAAAAGACATCTTTTTATCTTACCCTCATCAAATAAATAGGATTCTCCTGTTTCATCCTTTGTTTTAAATTTGACAGAACCACCAAAAAGCTTAACAAAGGAATCTGCACATAATTTTGCTACTAGAGGGCTTCCATGAACACCACCAAGCTTTAAATTAAAATCCCATAAAGCCTTAAGGCAATCCTCCATTAATTCTAAATCTCCATCAAAATTCATCATTCCAGCATAGGGTGCAATAACATATAGGCTCTTATCCTTATCTCTATATCTTATAGCATAGGCCTCTCTTGTAAATCCCTTAATTAAGGAAGCCTCCTCAATAATATTTGTAAATGAACTACCATCTGTATATATCTCTACCATTTAAATCACCTCATTATTCGCAAAAAGAAAGGCTGGAATCCTCCAGCCTAGGGTTTTATGCCTGAACCTTTACAACGTGCTTTGCTAATTGGCCCTTATCGCCAACTTCAACGTCAAATTCTACTTCCTGTCCCTCATCTAGTGTCTTGTAGCCTTCGCCTTCAATTGCACTAAAGTGAACAAATACATCCTTACCTTCTTCAGATAGAATGAATCCATAGCCTTTTTCAGCATTGAACCATTTTACTTTCCCTTTCATTGCGGATACTCCTTTCAAACCTTACCATCGAATTCGTAATAAATTCTAATTACAATTATAAACTACTTTCTATAAGATAACAAGATTATTGTTCCCATTTAAAAACATTTTTCAAAAAAGTGATTAAATTATTTAAATTTTTGTAATTTAATTTTCGAAGATGCTTAAATTCATTTTAAGAGAATTGAAGATATATTTCTTTTGAAATATAATTATCACTAAGGAGTATATAAAAATGAAAAAGAAATTATTAGAATATTTTATTAAATATGTAAAAATAGATACTATGTCTATGGAAGATGGAAATCAAATTCCATCTACAATGAAGCAATTTGATCTTGCTAAGGTTTTAGTTAAGGATTTAGAGGAATTAGGCTTAGAGGATATAAAGCTTACAGAAAACTGCTTTGTTACTGCAGTTTTAAAATCGAATTGTAATTCCAAATACCATATAGGCTTCATTGCCCATATGGATACTATTCCAGGATTTTCTGGCACCAATGTATGTCCAAATGTAATAGAGAATTACGATGGAAATACTGTGCATCTTAAGGGAATTGAGCTAAACCCTAGCCAATTTCCATTTCTAAAGGAATTAAAGGGTAAAACCCTAATTACAACCGATGGTACTACTGTACTTGGTGCGGATGATAAGGCTGGTGTTGCAAATATTATGACTATGCTTTATTACTTTAAAAATCATAAGGATGTACCTCATGTAAATATTCATATTGCCTTCACTCCAGATGAGGAAATCGGAGGAGGCATTAGTGCCTTTGATATTGAAGGCTTCGGATGTGATTTTGCCTACACTGTAGATGGTGGAGATTATAAGGATGTGGAATATGAATGCTTTAATGCAGCATCCGCTAAAGTTACCTTCAAGGGACTTGATATTCACCCAGGCTCTGCCAAAGGTCAAATGAAAAATGCGAGCCTTATCGCCATGGAATTTAATAATCTTCTACCTGTAGAGGAACGTCCTGAATTCACGGATGGATATGATGGCTTTAACCATTTATGTGATATGAAGGGCGAGGTTGGACATGCAGAATTATTCTATATATTAAGAAATCATAATAAGGATATTTTAAATAGACAAAAGAATGATTTTTATAATGCCATGGAATTCATTAATAAGAAATATGGAAATGATACCTGTAGTGTAGAAATTAAGGATTCCTACTCCAATATGGCAGAAAAGATTATGGAAGACCCTAGATGCTTAAATAGAGCCTATGAGGCAATAAAAAAGGCTGGATTCATTCCTACCTCTACTCCTATTCGAGGAGGCACAGATGGAGCAAATTTAACCAAAAGAGGATTAAATACACCTAA
>JAFPIE010000007.1 GCA_017388605.1 Acholeplasmatales bacterium
TCATTAATGAAAATGATGCACTTGCGGTAGAAGAAATTAAGGTTGGAGATAATGATACACTTGCAGGCTTGATTTCTCCTATGATCGATTGTGATTTATTGATATTATTTTCTGATATTAACGGATTATATACAAAGAATCCAAAAATATATCCTGATGCAGAAATGATCTATGAGGTAGAAAAAATCGATTCTACAATTTTATCTATGGTATCTGGTGCAACCTCAAGTGTAGGTACAGGTGGTATGGAAACTAAAATTGATGCTGCATTAATTGCTACTATGGCTGGGGTAAATATGATTATTTGTAATTCTTTTGAGTTAGATAGGCTTTATGATATTGTAAAGGGAGAAGAAATTGGTACCCTATTTAAGGCAAAATGCCATGAAATATCCTCAAGAGAGCATTGGATGATTTTTAAAGCAAATAGCCAAGGTGCAATTATAGTAGATAAGGGTCTTGAAAAGGCTCTATCTCTAAGAAAAATATCGATTTTACCTAAGGGTATTCTAAAGGTAAAGGGTGAATTCCTATCTGGTGCTATATTAGATATTCTATCTATGAATGGAATCATTCTTGCGAAAGGTATTTCAAATTATTCTTCAAAGGAAATTGAATCCATTTTGGGATTAAGCTCTAAGGAAGCAGAAGGCTTAATTAACTTTAAGCCTAAAAAGGGAGTTATCTATGCAGATGATATGGTAATTCTTAAGGAGGGTTATTATGGAAGATTCGTTAAATAGTATTTTAGATCGTACAAAGGAAGCGCAAAAAGCATTATTAAAGCTTACAAATGAAGAAAGAAATTTAATGCTTAAGAATATATATGAGGCTATCGATAAAAATAGAGAATATATATTAAAGGAAAATGAAAAGGATATTAAGCTTGCAAAGGATGCCTTAATTAAGGATTCTATGATTGAAAGATTAACCTTAAATGATAAAAGAATTGATGATTTAATTTTGGGTATTAAAAATATAATTTCTTTGAAGGATTATATTGGTGAGGTTATTGAAACGATTGAAAGAGATAATGGATTAAAAATCGAAAAGGTTCGCGTACCCTTTGGAGTTATTGCAGTAATCTTTGAGTCAAGACCTAATGTTTGTGTCGATATTGCTGCATTATGCATTAAAACATCAAATGCCTGTGTATTAAAGGGCGGTAAGGAAGCCATTAATACCAATAAGGCATTATGTAAGGTCATGCAGGATGCCATAAAGAATATTGTAGATAAGAATTCGATTACTTTAATTGAAGCAACAGATAGAAGTGTAACGAATGAACTTATTACGAAAAAGGAATATATCGATTTATTAATTCCAAGAGGCTCTAAGGGCTTAATTCAATATGTTGTATCGAATGCAAAGGTTCCATATATTGAAACAGGTGCAGGTAATTGTCATTTATATGTTCATGAGGATGCTAACTTAGATATGGCACTTAATGTCATTGTAAATGCAAAATACCAACGCCCAAGCGTATGTAACGCAATCGAAAATATTTTAGTGGATGAAAAAATAAAGAATCAATTCTTACCTATGCTTAAGGAAAAATTTGATGAGCTTAAAATAGAAATAAGAGGAGATTTAAAATCTCAAGAAATTATTTCCTGCGAGTGTGCAACAGAGGAGGATTATTATACAGAATATAATGATTATATTGTTGCCTTAAAGATTGTAAAGAACCTAGATGAGGCTATAAAGCATATCAACCTACATTCGACAAAGCATAGTGAGGCAATTATTACAGAAA
>JAFPIE010000067.1 GCA_017388605.1 Acholeplasmatales bacterium
GAATTTCTCATCAGGCTCGTTGACAAGCTCAATAAAATTATATAAATGACGCTATTCAAAAGCGTTAGCTAATTTATTTAATACAGGGTCACTACACCATGTTAATTGCTTAATAAAGCCATTGACATTCGTGTCATCTAAATCGATATAGGATTCTATATCATCATTGTCCTTTAAAACATTTAAGAAGGAAATGATAGAAGCATCAATTCTTACACCCTCTAAGGTTAAATCCTTAATCCTTTCATAAATTCCCTCTAAAATCGTTTCATACGCTCTTGCAACAGGATGGTAATATACCTGAAAATACATATGATATCTACTCATTAAATAGGCCTCAATCGAATGTACACCAGACGCTCTAACACATACGGTACCATCAATAATTTTCATACTTCTTAAAATTCTATAATAGTCAATATGACCATAGGTAGCACCTGTCATATAAGCATCACGAGATAAATAATCCATACGGTCCACATCTAATTGGCTAGATACTAAGGATTCAATTAAAGGATGCTTATTATCATGTCTAATGACACTTGCAACATCCTCTGCTAAGCCTTCATGAATGGATAATATTTTATTTACATCGGTAAGTGGAGATAGAATTAATTTTACAGTCATATCCTCATGAGAGCATTCAAGTACATGCTCAAATGCGTGAGAATATGGACCATGTCCTATATCATGAAGTAAGGCTGCAATTAAAAAAACTAATTTTTCATATTCTGATACCTTATCCATTCCATCTACATTTTGAATGACTAAATTAGCCATTTGGTATGCACCTAGGGAATGCGTAAATCTAGAATGCTCGGCAGTCTGAAAAACCATCGCAACACCACTTAATTGCCTAATTCTTCTCAATCTTTGTAATTCTTTAGAATCGATTAAATCGCTGATAATCTTATAATTTACCTGAATATAGCCATATAATGGGTCTCTAAATACCTTTGCACGATTTAGCTTTGTAAACACGAATATCACCTCGTAATACAATTATATCAAAAAAACAAGATAAGTCACTAGAAAAAGAAAAAGCCTATACAATAGGCTATCTCTCATTGACATGCTCGAAGGCTGCTTCTATTAATATTTTCACATGATCATCGGCTAAGGAATAAAATACCTCTTTGCCTACCTTATGATTTTTAATTAATCTTGCAGTTCTAAGTAAGGCAAGCTGGTGAGATACTGCAGATTTTGTCATATTAATTCCTGCTGCAATATCATTGACACAAACCTCTTCATTACCTAAAAATAGTAATATTTTTAATCTTGTAGGATCTGATAGCATCTTAAAGAAATTGCTCATTAAATCAATTTCAACTAAAAAGGAATCTATATCCTCTTTATCAAGCTTTAAATTCTTTTCCATAATAAGCCTCCCTATAGCTTGTTTATGATGAAGGATACTCCTCCACCCTCTTCATTTCTTACACTTAAATTCATTCCAAAGAAATCTATTGTTTTCTTAACAATAGACATACCTAAGCCAAATTGGCCCTTTGAGCCCTTTTCATATGGTCTAAATACAGAATTTAAGAATTGCTCATCTATTGCTTCACCATCATTATATATCCTTAAGCAATTATTTCTAAGCATTATTTTAATTTCATTTTTTGCATAACGCGTTGCGTTATCTATAATATTTTCAACAACCGTTGACCAGTTCTCTTCATACCCCATAAAGATGATATCATCTTCTAAATCTAAATTAAAGTTTAAGCTTGTTTGAAATTTATAATTTGTAACCACACGATTCACAAGCTCTGTCATATTAATTTCTTCAAAAGGCTTATCCTTTGTTAAATACTCTAGTGAATTATATTGTAATAAACGATTTACCTTTTTCTTTAATAAATCTGCCTGTTCAATGATAATACCTATAGCCTCATCCCCAGCCATTCCATCCTCTAATGCTTCAGCATAGGATTTAATTACTGCAATAGGAGTTTTAAAATCATGACTTAGATTTTGTAGCATTTCCTGTTTTGTTTTTTCGTTATGCCCAATTTCCTTTCTCATTTCCTCAACAGATTTAGATAAATCACCAATTTCATCCTCACCATCATCCACATATTCCTTTTCATATTTATTCTTTGGTAAATCTAATATGTGATTTTGAATATTTTTTAATCTTCTAGTAACTCTTGTACTCCAATAATAAATACACATTACGGCAACAAATAAAATAGCCAAGAATGTTGAAAACATTCTTATGGTTACACTTTTTATGAACCCACCTACAAAGGTATTATCTGTAAAAATAAAGGTATAATTGGTTTTATCCTTATTGCAGGAAAAGAAATAATATAAAGTTATTCCTGAATTTGTCCTATATATATTCGCACCCTTATATAAATTCTCAGGAGGCTCTTTGGGATCCTTTGGACTAATTTTAGGATCTGTTCTTCCTTCTTCTTCATTAAATTTTGAATCTATTTGAGGAAATAAAACATTATTTACGAAGCTCTCATATTCCTCTTTTGTAATAAAATTGATTGCATTATCCGAAAATTTATATCCATCAACATAATTATTTTCATCCTTGCCTACATATTCTTTCTTAAAATCAATATAGTAAAGTGGCATATCTGGGTAATCGGATGAAGCTATGGTCGTATTATCCGTAATTACATTATTTACTTTAATGGAGAACATGCGGGTTACCGCTTGTTCTGTTGCGATTCTTTGCAATGAAAAATAGGTTATTATGATAAAAATAACAGATGTTGATAATAGAAGAGTAAATACTAATATTAATAGCTGAGATGATATAGAAAATTTCTTCATCATACTAATAAACGATAACCAAAGCCATAAATCGTTTCAACCGAAAGATTTGGCATTTTTTGTCTCAATCTTCTCATTAAATCATCTACAACTCTATCTGAACCAAAATAATCCATACCCCAAACATTATCTAGAATTTGATCTCTAGAGAAGGCCTTTGTCTTATTTTGTAAAAGGAATAATAATAAATCATATTCCTTAGATGTAAGATTAATATTTACACCATTTTCAGTAACTATTCTTTTATCATAATCAATTTCATAACCATTAAATTCTTCCTTATTTGAATCCTTTTTATTATTCATTCCATAGGATCTATTTAATAAATTCTTAACTCTAAGCATTAATTCTCTTACAGAATATGGCTTGGCAACATAATC
>JAFPIE010000068.1 GCA_017388605.1 Acholeplasmatales bacterium
ATACTTTCAATTTCTTCTGATTTTTTTACGCGATATTGTTTTTTCATAGAATATCTCCAAAATTAACAAAAAATACGACCAAAAATAATCTTGTTAATTGTTCTGGTCGTACTTGTTATGTCAATTATTAAAAATATGAAATTAAACTGTTAACTGTTTTCTGCCCTTTTTACGTCTAGCAGCTAAAATCTTTCTACCATTCTTAGTTGCCATTCTAGCGCGGAAACCATGAGTTACTTTTCTTTTTCTTTTATTAGGTTGATAAGTTCTTTTCATCTCATTTACCTGCCTTTCTTTAAGAAACCATGCTATCTCATTCTATCAAAATACACCCCTGATGTCAACAATTATTTATTTTTTTATACCTTTAAAATATTCCATTACTTTTTTTTATGAAAATGTGATGTAATTGTGGATAATTTTTCCACATTTTGATTTTAGTGTGTATAAGTATATAAATTTAAAAAATGGCTTACCTACAATAAATATCAAAAAAAAGTTTTCCACATTTCACTATTTATGATATGAAATACACTATAGAGTTTTCCACATTTTTTGTGGATAACTTTTTATTGAAAACCCATTGTTTTATGATACACTTATAGCCGAGAATAGCAGGTGATACTATGCAGGAATACCAAGCATTATGGAATTCCGTTAGAGACGAACTAAAAAATATACTAGCACCTTCTACCTTTGAGGAGACTTTTGAAAATGTTAGACGTACAGCGAAGGAAGAAAATGGGCTCATATACATTATTTGTCCTAATTCGGTAACCAAATTTAAAATCAATCAGGTTTACTATCCAAATATTCAAAGTATATTGAGAAAAATTACTACAAGACAGGTAAAATTTAAATTTGTTTTGGAAAATGAAATTGTAGAAAAGAAGCAAGATTCTATCAATACTCCAAAAATATCAGTAAACAATTTAAATTTAAATTATACCTTTGAATCCTTTGTCGTAGGAGAATCAAATAAAAGAAGCTGGTTAACCGCAACTAAGGTTGCTGAAAACCCTGGATTCTTTGTAAATCCTTTATATATATTTGGTTCCGTAGGACTAGGTAAGACACATCTAATGCAAGCGATTGGTAATTTCATTTCAGAAATGCACATTGAATTTAAAATTCTATATATTCAGGCACAGGAATATTTTTCAGATTATACAAAGGCTTGTGCAAATAATAATTTCCAAGAATTCGAAAAGAAATATTCGAATATCGATTGCTTATTAGTTGATGATATTCAAATGCTTGAAAGAAAGAATTCAACTCAAGAGCAATTCTTTAATTTATTTAATGAAATGATCAACAATAATAAGCAGGTAGTCATTACATCCGATAGACCAGCATCTAAGCTAAATGGCTTTATGGATCGTTTAACCTCACGCTTTAATTCAGGTATTGTCGTTGATATTAATCAGCCAGATTTTAATCAAAGAGTATCTATTTTAAAGAAAAAAGCAGAGGAAATGACCTCTAAAACGATTAACGATGATGTTTTAGCCTATATTGCTGAAAACTTTACCGATAACGTTAGAGATCTTGAGGGTGCATTAAATAGAGTCATTCGTATGTCTGAGCTATTTAATACAGAGCCTACATTACAATTTGCTAAAGATGAGCTTCAAATACTAATTAAGGTTAAAAAGCCAAAAGAGGATAATAACTATGAAAATGCATTATCTGTAGTTGCAGATATGTATCAAATACCACAAGCGGATATGCTAGGTAAATCTAGACAAGAAAAATATGTTACTCCACGTCACATATCAATGTATGTTTTGAAAAGTAAGTATGACCTTACCTATCAGCAAATTGCATCCATTTTCTCATGTCATCATACCTCTGTAATGAGTGGTGTTGCCAAAATAGAAAAGGATATCAATGAAAATAAGGAATTAAAGCTTGCTATCGAAACTGTTTTAAAAAAGATTGGTGGATAATTCTTCATTTTCCACATTCTTTATGGTATAATAAAACGTGATTATATAAGGGTTTTTAGAGTTTTCCACAAACCCACATTACATTATTATATTTATTATATAAAACATAAATACATTTTTATGAGGAGACCAATATGAACATTTCAATTGACCGCGAAATCTTACTTGAAAATTTAAACACTATCGCAAGGGGCTTACCCGTAAGAAGCCCTATGCCTATATTAACAGGAATTAAGCTTTATGCTACAGATACAGATTTATATATGACATCTTCAAATTCTGATATCAGCGTTGAGGTTGTTATTAATGATCAATCCTTAAATATCCAAGAGCCTGGTCAAACTGTAGTACCAGGAAAGGTATTTATCGATATCATTCGTAAAATTAATTCTAAGAAAATAAATCTATATGTATCTGATGATAAGGTCTTAGTTATTAAGGCAGACCGTGGTGAATATAAGCTACAGATTATGGATCCTGTAGATTATCCAAAGATTGATTTCGTATTACATGAAAATCCATTAACTATTGATGCAGATGTATTAAAGGGAGTTATTAAGGAAACTGTCTTTGCAACTGCAACAAGTGAAAAGAAGCCTATATTAACTGGTGTTAATTTAAAGAACCAGGGTGGTAAATTAATTGCTACTGCTACAGATTCCTTTAGATTAAGCCAAAAGGTAGTAGCTATTGATCCTGAATATAAGGATTTCAATATTACAGTACCTAATAAGAGCTTTGATGAATTATTAAAGGCTATCGATCAATACTCTGAAAGAATTACCTTATATTTTGGAACAAATAAATTATTAGTTTCATTTAAGAATATTTCTTTCCAAACAAGATTATTAGATGGTAATTATCCTGATACATCAAGATTAATTCCAGCAGATTTCCCAATCGTTTTAAAGTTCAACAAGGATGAGCTTGTTGAGGCTGTAGAAAGAGTATCCCTATTATCTCCAAGAGATAAAGCATCCGATAGAGAAATCACATATTCTATCATCAAGCTTTCCATCAAGAAGGATAGAATCATTGAAATATCTACAACAAACGCATCTGTAGGTGATGCTAAGGAGGAATTAATTCCTACATCTATTGATTCAACAAATCCTATTACCATTGGATTCTCTAGTAGATATTTAATTGAAGCCTTAAGAAGCTTCATTTCAACTGAGGTATCCTTAAATCTATCTGGAGCGATTCGTCCATTTATCATTCGTGGCGATAGAGATGCAAATCTAACTCAGCTAATCCTACCAGTAAATATGGAATAATTTAGACACCTTCGGGTGTCTTTTTTATATGTAATTTTATAAATTTTTCTAAAAACAGCATAATTTTGTATTATAAATTGATTTTTATTCTTTTCTTTACTATTTTACTCATAAAATAAAAAAATTAAAAATAAGCCAAATTTCTTGAATAATTTTTACCTATATGATATAATCATATAGAAAGAAAAGGTAGAGATTATGAAGAATGTTAGCATAAAAACAGAATATATAGAGCTACAGCAGCTTCTTAAAATGGAAAATTATATTTCTTCTGGAGGACAGGCAAAATATTTCCTTTTAGAGAATAAGGTATTTGTCAATGGCGAAGAAGAAAATAGAAGAGGTAGGAAGCTTAGGGTAGGAGATATCATTTTAATTGATAAAGAAGAATACAAGATTGTATGATATCTAAAATAAAGCTAAAAAGCTTTCGATTATTTGATTCCCTAGACCTAGATGTTTCTAATCCATTAGTCATTCTTAGTGGTAAAAATGCCACAGGAAAAACTTCCGTTTTAGAGGCTCTTTATTTATGCTCAACAGGTAAAAGTCATAGAACAAATGATTTATCTACCTTAATACGTAAGGATGATCCCTTTAGTATTGTTGAAGTAAAAGGGGATAAGCAATTTAAATATGTTATATCTAAGGATTCCAAAAGCTTATTCATTAATAAAAATGAAATTAAAAAAATAAGTGATTTTGTAGGTAATCTTCCAGAGGTTTTATATTCACCAGATGATATAAGCCTAATTAAAGGATCTAAGCTAGATAAAAGAAGATTTCTAGATATGGAAATATCCTTATTGGATAAAATCTATTTAAAAAATTTAAATGCATATAGAAAAATACTTGCTGAAAGAAATGAAATTCTAAAGCAAAGTAATATAGATTTTAATTTATTAAATGTCATAAATGAAAGATTAAGTGAATATATAGTAGCTATTTATAATAGAAGAATTTTATTCATAGATAGAATGAATGAATTATTAAAGAGTATTACTTTAAATTTAAATAGTGAAAATATCCGTTTAATTTATAAATCTACCTATAATCCTTTAGATGTATTAGATTCTATAAAAAAACACGAAAAAAGCGATTTATTTATGAAATCTACAGGTATTGGATCCCATAGAGATGAATTCATTATTGAAATGAATGATCTAGATGCAAAGGAATATGCATCTGAGGGTCAATCAAGATTAATATGTATTGCAATAAAATTAGCCTTAAAGGAATATATCAAGGAAGTAAGCAAAAAGGATGTTATCTTACTTTTAGATGATGTATTTGCGGCATTAGATAAAACAAGAATAGAAAAGCTTGTTGATTATATTAATAATTCCTATCAAGCATTTATTACTACGACATCAGTTTTGGAGATACCTGATGAGCTATTAAAAAATGCTTTAGTTATTAGATTAGAAAAAAAGGAGAGATAACATGGAAGAAAACAATGTTAAAAAAGAAATCGAAGAATTAACTGGTGATAATCCGGATAGTGAAAACTATGGTGCGGATAAAATCAAGATTTTAAAGGGACTAGAGCCAGTAAGAGAAAGACCAGGTATGTATATTGGTTCTACTGGTGAGACTGGATTACATCACTTAGTTTGGGAAATTGCAGATAACTCTGTAGATGAGGCCTTAGCTGGGTATGCATCTCATATTAAGGTTGAAATATTACCAGATAATGTCATCAGGGTTACCGATGATGGACGTGGTATGCCTATTGATATTCACCCAGAAACAAAAAGACCAGCACTAGAGGCTATTTTTACAGTTCTTCATGCCGGTGGTAAATTTGATGATGGTGCATACAAGGTATCTGGTGTATTACATGGTGTAGGTGCATCTGTAGTTAATGCATTATCCGAATGGCTAGAAGTAACTGTAATGCGTAATGGTAAGCAATATACAGAAAGATTTGAGCGCGGTCTTGTTGTAGAGGACCTATATGAGCATGATACATCCGACCATACAGGTA
>JAFPIE010000069.1 GCA_017388605.1 Acholeplasmatales bacterium
ATAAACATTATTTATAAAAATAATACATATTATAAAATTTGTTTATATAAAATCTTTGGTAAAACTTATATAAGTTTAATTTTTGATTTTTGCTTTCAATTTATCTTAAGTGTGGTATAATTATTATGTTTGAGATTAAAAAAGATAGAAGAGTAAATTAAGGAGAAAAATTTAACATGAGTGAAGTTAAACGTTTCGAATACAATTGGGCTGGTCGTCCACTTGTTATTGAAATCGGAGAAGTGGCAAAACAGGCAAATGGTGCATGTTTAGTTAAATATGGTGATTCAACAGTTTTATCCTGTGCTGTATCTAACAATGTTGCATCCACTGCTGACTTCTTCCCATTAATGGTTTTATACCAGGAAAAATTATATGCTGCAGGAAAGATTCCTGGAGGCTTTTTAAGAAGAGAAGGTCGTGCAACTGAGCATGAAACATTAGTTTCTAGATTAATTGACCGTCCTATTCGTCCATTATTCGCAGAAGGATTTAATAATGAGGTTCAAGTAATTAATACAGTATTATCTAGTGATCCTGATTGCACAACTGCAATGGCAGCTATGCTAGGTTCATCTATTGCATTAATGATTTCTGATATCCCATTTGAAGGACCTATCGCTGGTGTAGTTGTTGGTAAGGTTAATGGTGAATTAATCATCAACCCAACTCCAGAGCAGCTAGAGGTTTCTGAAATTAATTTAACTGTTGCAGGTACACATACTGCAATTAACATGGTTGAGGCTGGTGCTAGATTCGTATCTGAGGATGATATGTGGGAGGCACTTAAGTTTGGTCATGCTGAAATTCAAAGATTATGTGAATTCGAGCAGGAGATTGTTAAGGAATGTGGTAAGGAAAAGTATGTTCCTACATTATTCCAGGTAGATCCTGAAATCGAAGCAGCAGTTAAGGCTTATGCAGAGGAGAATATGATTAAGGCTATCCGTGTTGAGGATAAGCTTGAAAGATATGCTGCCATCGACAAGGTTAATCAAGATACATTAGAGGAATTTGGCAAGAAGGTATTCATTAAGGACTTAGGTGATATTAAGGTTGAGGATACTGAGGCTAAGGCATTATATTTAAAGAATGTACAATATACACTTGATGAAATCTTACACGGTGAAGTAAGAAGAATGATTGCTGTGGATAAGATTAGACCTGATGGAAGAGCTGTTGATGAGATTCGTCCATTATCTTCTAGAGTAGATGTATTACCTAGAGTTCATGGTAGTGCATTATTCACAAGAGGTCAGACTCAGTCCTTAGGTACTGTAACCTTAGGTTCATTAAATGATAATCAAATTATTGATGGCTTAACGGATGAATCCTATAAGAGATTTATGCTACACTACAATTTCCCTCAGTTCTCTGTAGGTGAAACTGGTAGATATGGTGCTCCAGGTAGAAGAGAAATCGGTCATGGTGCACTTGGTGAGCGTGCATTATCCTATGTTATTCCATCAGAGGATGAATTCCCATATACCATTCGTGTTGTATCTGAGATTTTAGAATCTAATGGTTCATCTAGCCAGGCTACAATTTGTTCTGGTACATTAGCTTTAATGGCTGCAGGTGTTCCTATTAAGGCTCCAGTTGCAGGTATCGCTATGGGCTTAATTATGACAGATGATGAGCATTATACTATATTAACGGATATCCAGGGTATGGAGGATCACCTAGGTGATATGGACTTCAAGGTAGCTGGTACTCGTGATGGTATTACTGCTTTACAGATGGATATTAAGATTAAGGGTATCACATACCAGATTTTAAAGGAAGCATTAGCACAGGCTAAGAAGGGTAGACTTGAAATTCTAGACCATATGGCAACAACAATTGCTAAAGTTCGTCCTGAATTATCTCCATATGCTCCAAAGGTTGTTATGGCAAGAATTAATCCAGATAAGATTAAGGATGTTATTGGTTCTGGTGGAAAGACAATCAATGCTACAATCGAGAAATTCGATAATGTTAAGATTGATCTTGAGCAGGATGGTAGATTATTCGTAATGCACAGCAATATGGCTACTGCTAAGGCTTGCTTAGAATATATCCAGAATTCCATTCGTGAGGCTGAGGTTGGTGCAATCTACACAGCTAAGGTTACTCGTATTGAAAAGTATGGTATTTTCTGTCAGCTATGGGAAGGTACTGAAGGCTTATGTCATATTTCTAAGCTAGCACTTGAAAGAGTTGAAAAGCCAGAGGATGTTGTTTCTGTTGGTGATGAAATCATCGTTAAGTGTATTGGTGTAAATGAGAAGGGTCAAATTGATCTATCTCGTAAGGATGCACTTAAGGATGCTCAAAAGAGATTCGCTAAGAAGGAAGAAGAATAAGATGATGCGATGTGACAAATGGTCACATCGTTTTTTCTTTACAATTCTTTAAAGAATTGTACAATAGAATAAGAGGAGGGATAATATGTCTAAAAAGAAGATTATATTTAATGTGATATTCTTTATTGTTGTTACAGGACTAACCATATTTTATTTAATCTCCTCGAATGTTTTTTCTGGTATAAAGGAAATTGGTAAGGTTCATTGGTGGGGATTTATCTTAATTGTTGGAATCTTATTTTCCTATATAAGCCTGGATTGCTTCATTATCTATAGAAATATGAAGCAAATAAAGCCTGAATCGAAATATGGGCAAGCCTATGGCTTATATTTCATGGGAAATTTAGGCTCTAATGTAACTCCATGGAAGAGTGCTCATTTTCCAATGATTGGATATTATTTAAAGAAAAAAGGATTTAATACAGAAGAAAATATTTCGGTCATGGCAACGAATCAAATTATATATTCTACAACATTACCTGTTTTATATACCATATTCTTTATATATTCTATAATAAGGGATCAAACTCTAATGGTTGGAGATATAAATGTTCCATTATTTATATTTTGCTTAGTAGGTATTATAACAAATGTGGGTTATTTTACTGCTTTAATGCTTATGATGTATAATTTAAGATTTCAAGCATTTATATTAAAATTAGAGGTAAAAATATTAAAGAAATTTAAGCATGAATTTGATCCAGATTCCTTCGTAATAGAAAAACAAAAAAAGATGGAAATCTATAAAATTAGTGCGAATCGAATGTGGTCTAATTTTAAATATAATATTCCATCCTATATAGCTTATGTTTTATTTATGCTATTGTCCTTTGGACTTCCCTATATTATTTATTTAGTCATTAGCCATAATGGCTTTAAAATAGAAGAATATATGTATTGCTTCTTACTTTGTCAAGCATCAAGCTATGTAACGAATATTATTCCATCTCCTGGTGGAATTGGTACGGCAGAATTTTCCTTTTTGACTGTATTTCAAGCCTTTATGGGAGAAGCTGTAAATTTAGCTGTAATACTATTTAGGTCAACGACCTTCCTATTATTAGTAATTATTGACTTTATTTTCTTTACAATATTCTTAATAAAGAATACTTTAGAAAGAAAAAAACAAAAAGATGAAGAAAATTTAAATAATTGTTTTAAAAATGAATGATTTTGTGATATAAAATAATACTTGGAGGATTATGAAAATGAGTGATTTTAAAATTAATACAAAATGTGTACAATCTGGATATAGACCTGGTAATGGTGAACCAAGACAGGTACCTATTATTCAGTCAACAACCTTTAAATATAATACAAGCGAGGATATGGGTAAATTATTTGATTTAGAAGCTCAAGGATATTTCTATACAAGACTTCAAAACCCAACGAATGATTTTGTCGCAGCTAAAATTTGCGATATGGAGGGTGGTACTGCAGCAATGCTTACATCCTCTGGACAGGCTGCAAATTTCTTCGCCTTATTCAATATTTGTGAATGTGGATCTCATATTGTTGCATCATCATCGATTTATGGTGGTACATTCAATTTAATTTCGGTAACTATGAAGAAGATGGGAATCGATGTAACCTTTGTTTCTCCTGATGCAACAGAAGAAGAAATTGATGCTGCATTTAAGGAAAATACAAGAGCTTGCTTCGGTGAGACTATCGCAAACCCTGCATTAACTGTATTTGATATTGAAAAGTGGGCTAAGATAGCACATAAGCATGGTGTACCTCTAATTGTAGATAATACCTTCCCAACTCCAGTAAACTGTAGACCAATTGAGTGGGGTGCAGATATTGTAACACACTCTACAACAAAATATATGGATGGCCATGGTGCTGGTGTAGGTGGTGCAATCGTTGATTCTGGTAAATTTGATTGGATGGCACATAAGGATAAATTCCCAGGCCTTTGTACTCCAGATGATTCCTACCATGGAATTACCTATGCAGAAAAATTTGGTAATGCGGGTGCATTTATTACAAAATGTACAGCTCAGTTAATGAGAGATTTTGGTTCCATTCAATCTCCACAAAATGCTTATTTATTAAATTTAGGATTAGAATCCTTACATGTACGTATGGCACGCCATGTAGAAAATGCTCAGGCTGTTGCTGAATTCCTTGAGGCAAATCCAAAGGTTGAATTTGTAAATTATTCTGGTTTAAAATCCAATAAGTATTATAAGCTTGCACAAAAGTATCTACCTAAGGGTGGCTGTGGTGTTGTATCCTTTGAGCTTAAGGGTGGAAGAAGTGCTGCAAGCCAGTTCATGGCTGCACTTAAGCTAATTGCAATTGAGACTCATGTTGCTGATGCAAGAAGCTGCTGCTTAAATCCAGCATCCTCTACTCATCGTCAATTAACCGATGAGCAATTAAAGGAAGCAGGTATTCCTGCAGGTTTAGTACGTCTATCCTGTGGTATTGAGGATAAGGAAGATTTAATTAAGGATATTAAGCAGGCTTTAGATTCAATAAAGGATTAATCTATCATTTTTGATTAAGAGAGAAAAGATTTCTCTCTTTTTTTTTGCATATTTTTTTAGATATATAATAAAAATGGAAAGGTGATGGAAATAGTGGCAGCCCTGTTTATATTCAAATAATTTATGTATTTTCATTTATGTAGAATGATGTTATAATAATTTTGTCATATTAAGGGGAGCCTTATGGCTGAGAGGAATTCATATTCGACCCTTGACCTGATCTAGGTAATGCTAGCGTAGGGAATAATGTGAAGGTATTTTTTAAATATGCTTATTATTATCCTTTATAGCAATGTCCTAGCGGACATTTTTTTAATTTTTAGGAGGAAAATATGGAATACATTAAAAAAATTAGAGAAAAAACACCTTTGATTCATTTCATCACAAATTATGTAACGGTGAATGATGTTGCGAATGCTGCACTTGCAATTGGAGCATCTCCTATTATGACCGATGAGATTTTGGATGCAGTAGACATGCAAAAGATTTGTGATGCACTTGTAATCAATATTGGAACACTAAATGAAAGAACCGTTAAGACAATGATTGCAGCAGGAAAGATGGCGAATGAGCTCAATCATATTGTTGTATTAGATCCATGTGGAGTAGGTGCTACCCCATATAGAAATGAGGTTATCAATCAATTATTAGAGGAAGTTAAATTCGATTGTATTAAGGGAAATATTTCTGAAATTAAGGCAATGGCGAATGTATCTTCTAAAACAAATGGTGTTGATGCCTGTGAGGCCGATAAAACGACAAGAGAAAATATGCATGATGTCTTTAAATTTGCTAAGGAATTATCGAAAAAGACAGGTGCAGTTATAGCTATTACAGGTCCAATTGATGTTATAGCAAATGATAAATATGCCTATATTAGTGATAATGGCTGTAAGGAAATGAGAAATATTACAGGTACAGGCTGTATGACTGCAGGTATTATTGCTGCATCCTTAGTTGCAAATAGAGAAAGCAAATTAGAATCTACGGTTGCAGGAGTCATCATTTTAGGCCTTGCAGGTGAAATTGCAAATAAGCGTGCAAAGGGGACTGGCTCCTTACATATAGGTTTAATTGATGAGCTATCGAATATGAATGATAATATATTAGAAGCAGGTGCAAAAATTGAAAGATTTGAAATCTAGTTTAATCCTCTATGCTGTAACAGATAGAGCCTGGCTAAATGGAAGAAGCCTTAAGGATGATGTAGAAAAGGCTATTTTAGGTGGAGCTACTATGATTCAG
>JAFPIE010000070.1 GCA_017388605.1 Acholeplasmatales bacterium
AAATGGTGGTACATTTCCAGATGAAATGGTTGAAATAATAAAAGAAGTTAAAGAAAATATTCATACCGAGCTTGGAATTCATGCGCATAATGATTCAGGTATGGCGGTATCCTTATCTGTACTTGCTGTATTAAATGGTGTAACACAGGTACAGGGTACATTCTTAGGCTATGGTGAAAGATGCGGTAATGCGAATCTTTCTGCAATTATTGCAAACCTAGAGCTAAAGAGAAATATTTTATGTCTACCAGAGGGTAACATAAAGGAATTAACCAATACGGCTAGAATCATTGCTGAGATTTCGAATTTTAAGCTACTTGGTACATTACCATTTGTTGGTGAAACTGCCTTTGCACATAAGGCTGGCATGCATGTGGATGGAGTATTTAAGAACTCAAAATCCTTTGAGCATATTTCTCCAGAGCTTGTAGGCAATGAAAGAAAATTCTTAATTAGCGAGGTTGCAGGTAAGGCAACTGTATTAGCTAAGATTCAAAAGATTTATCCAAATGTAGAAAAAAATGATCCAAGATTATCTATGATTATTCAAAGAATCAAGGATTTAGAATATTTAGGATATCAGTTTGAAGGTGCAGATGCATCCTTCGAGCTAATTGTCCATAAAACCTTTGGTGCTTTTAAGCCTTTCTTCCAGGTTTTAGATTTCAAAACAATTGGTGAAGGTCCATCAAAGGCAAACCTACATTCCTCAGCTGCAATCATTAAGGTTTCAGTAGAAGGAATAGAAGAAATCACAGCTGCGAATGGTGATGGTCCAGTGGATGCCTTAAATGAGGCATTAAGAAAGGCCATTGGTAGATTCTATCCAATCTTAAATATGGTACACCTATCCGATTATAAGGTTCGTATTTTAGATGGTAAGGAAGCTGCTACAGCAGCAAAAACAAGAGTTTTAATTGAATCGACAGATGGAGCATATACATGGTCCACTGTTGGTGTATCCAAGGATATCATTGAAGCCTCCTTCAAGGCTTTAATCGATTCCATAGAATATAAGTTGTTTAAGGAGAATAATAAATAATATGGGAATGACAATGACACAAAAAATCCTTGCAGCTCATGCAGGATTAAAGGAAGTTACTGCCGGACAATTAATTACATGTAAGCTAGATTTAGTACATGGTAATGATATTACAACTCCAGTTGCAGTAAATGTATTTAAAAATATTGGAGTTGATCATGTATTTGATAAGGAAAAGGTATCTATCGTACCAGATCACTTTGTACCTAATAAGGATATTAAATCTGCAGAGCAGTGCAAATATATCCGTGAGTTCGCTCATAAGATGGGAATTGTAAACTTCTTTGAGGTTGGACAAATGGGTATTGAGCATGCCCTACTTCCTGAGAAGGGCTTAGTTGTTGCAGGTGATGTTGTAATCGGTGCTGACTCACATACCTGTACTTATGGTGCACTTGGTGCATTCTCTACAGGTGTAGGCTCTACAGATATGGCTTGTGGTATGGCAACAGGTGAGGCTTGGTTTAAGGTACCTGGCGCATTAAAGTTTAATTTAACTGGAAAATTACAGAAGAATGTTTCTGGTAAGGATGTCATCTTACACATTATTGGTATGATTGGTGTAGATGGTGCTTTATATAAGTCTATGGAATTTTCTGGAGAGGGCTTAAAGAATTTAAGCATGGATTCTCGTTTATGTATGGCAAATATGGCTATCGAGGCTGGTGCTAAGAATGGTATTTTTGCAGTAGATGAGGTAACTCTTGATTATTGCAAGAAGCATTCTAAGAAGACTCCAGTTGTATATGAGGCAGACCCTGATGCCATCTATGATGAGGTATATGATATTGATTTATCAAAGATTCGTCCTACAGTAGCATTCCCTCATTTACCTGAAAATACAAAGACAGTAGATGAGATTGGTCCAAAGGAAGTAAAGATCGACCAGGTAGTCATTGGTTCTTGTACAAATGGTCGTATGGAGGACTTAAGAATTGCTCATGAAATCTTAAAGGGCAAGAAGGTAGACCCAAATATTCGTGTCATTATTATCCCAGGTACGCAAAAGATTTATCTTGAGGCTATCGCTGAAGGAATCATTCAGGATTTAGTTGAAGCAGGATGCGCAGTATCTACACCTACAT
>JAFPIE010000071.1 GCA_017388605.1 Acholeplasmatales bacterium
AATAAATAATTTCATTTTTAGTGGAGAACTCATAAAACTTTGAATCTCACGATGAGTGGTATGAGAGCTTTAACGGGGAAAAATAAGTCTACTAATTACAGAAAGAGTGAATTTTAATTCACTTTTTTTTCTATTATGATATAATTTAATACGAAATTGGAGGAATATTATGGGACAAATTTTAACAAAACAAATTCAATTAAACGTAAAGAATAGCTTTAAGCAATTAATGGATAAAGTACAAAAGATGGATGGAGTATTTGATATAAGAAGATGCGAATATATCGAAAATAATAAATTTTTAATTAATTTTGCATATAAGGATATGGTTGTAGAAAATACTGGTCTTTTCCGTACAACATCCTTTGCTAGATTTCAAATTATATTTACACAAGTAGACGAAAGAACCATTCAGCTAGCTACAGAATATGGATTCATTGGTAGTGCATCTGATTTAAATCATGCAACAAAAATGAATCATATTATTGAAGAGTATTTAACTAAGAATGATAGTAATGTAGTTGATGCAGAATTTAGTGATGCTCCTATCGAAACAGAGCCATGTGATTTTATTTCTAATGCAGATAAGCTACTTAAGGCAAAGGAATTATACGATAAGGGTGCAATATCCTTTGATGAATATGATCAAATTAAGCAAAAATTCATGCGTGAGGCACTAAAGTAATGCAAAACGTTCCTGGCGCAACCTTTAATGCTTGCTTCTACACATTATTAAGCAAGCTTTGGCCAAGTGGTGAAATACCTTCGAATATCATCGAAGACGGTGATACCGCAAGGCTATTTTTAGATAAAACCTTTGACGCAATAGCATTCTTGTCTAAAATTACAGTACCAGAAGCCTATAGAAGCCTATATATGAAAAGCTATAAGGATTCCTTTGGTGCTTTCTTATATATTGAGCTTCCGGATTGCAAGATGGATAGCGATGCTAAAATTATAGTGATGATGAAGGCTTCCAATGAGAATAAATTCTATACTGTAGAAAAGTTTGGTAATGAGCTTAAAATGTTTGAATATACCAAATCCTCTAAATCTGGTACAGGATTTATGATGGAGGATTATAGTGATGCATTAGAATTATATTCCTTCTATAGTGGTGGAAGTAATAATTTAACAAGCTAACAAGATAAACACAAAATGAAGTAGGATACATATTTCAATTTTGTGTTTATTTTTTGTTTTAAAGTAATAGAAGAAAAACGTGTAGTATGTTAAAATAGTTTAAAGGGGTTGGTTTTATGAGATTAGGTGTAGGCGATTATATATCCGGAGGATTATATATAGCTACAGCAATTGCTTGTCTCGCTTTTATTATTTTTAGAATACAAAAGCACTATAGAAGAAGTAAAGAGCATACGATAATGACATACCTTTTATGGAATTTAGTCATTACCGGAATTGTTGAAGCTACCAAAATAATATTAGCACACTACAATGCGCCAAATTTGATTGAATGGCAAAGAGTAGGCTCCTATTTATATTTCATCATACATACGACCCTATCCCCTGCCTTTGTACTTTATGTATTATTAATTAATGGTGCGGCAAAGAATAAGGGCAAAAGATTTTATTATATTCTATTTTCTATAATGCTCATTCCTGAGTTACTTGTTTTAACAAACCCAATGACAAAAATTGTTTATTACTATAATGTGGAAGATGGATTAATTAGCTATCATAGAGGATGGGCTATGTGGATATTATATGTTGTTGCGGCAGCATATTTAGCCTATGGTATTGTATTTTTGGTAAAATCCTGGAATGTATTAAAGAATAATTACATGAAGGGCTATGCCTTCTTCTTAATTATGATTGTACTTGGTATTTTAATACAATTAGTTTCTAATTCCTTATTTGGTGAAACCTATGAGGTTGAGGCATTCTTTGAAACTATAGCCTTACTTGGCTTACTTGTTACTGTAGATTGTAATGATTCTTTAATTGATCGAGATACGAAATTAAGAAATAATATCATATATGAAATTAATGTAAAATTATATAAGAAATATAATTATAAATATACAACCATTCATGTTAAATTTGCGAATTTAGCTTATTATAAGAATGTATTACAAGAGGATTCCTATGATTCCTTAATTGATTTTATTACGAATCGTTTAACCTATGTATTTAATAAGGAAGAAATCTATAGATATGATAATTCTACCTTTGTCATTGTGCTTCCTAAGCATCCACTTTGTGAAAAGTGGATTAAGGAATTAAAGGAAATCTTTGAAAAGCCAATCGATATTCATAATTCTCCAATCTTTTTACAAACTGTAATTACAGTTGCGAAGGTACCAAATGATATTGATACCCTAGAGGAGCATAGAAGAATTATGAATGTAAAGCCGGATGGAGATAATGTAGTAACCATTCGTTTGGGCGAGGATTTAAAATTCTTAAAGAGGCACTCCCTAGTGGATGAGGCTATTCATAGAGCGATTAAGGATAAAAGCTTTATGGTATATTATCAGCCAATATGGTCTAAGGATACAAATAGTATTGTATCCTGTGAGGCCTTATGTAGATTAAATGATAAGGAACTAGGCTTTATTCCTCCATCTGAATTTATACCTATTGCAGAGGAAACAGGAAGTATTATTGCCTTAGGTGAAATCGTAATTGAGAAGGTATGTAAGGATATTAGTGAATTAAGATTCCAAGAGCTTGGAATCCATTATGTAGAATTAAATCTATCCTTATATCAATTAAGAAGTAAGAATTTAGTTTCTGTCATTACAGAAAACCTAAAAAGATATAATGTACCATCCTCTATGCTGAATTTAGAGATTACAGAATCTAGAGATTTAGAGGATACACTAGAATTAACCAATTTAATTAATACATTAACGGATAAGGGTTTTTCCTTCTCACTTGATGATTATGGTACAGCATATTCCAATTTAACAAATGTTATATCCATCAATTATAAAAATATTAAAATTGATGCATCGATTTTATGGAAATCTATTACAGATTTCAATACGAGACAATTACTAGAATTAACAATTAAAACATTTAGAAACTTTGGTAATAATATTATTCAAGAGGGTGTAGAAACTAAGGAGCAATTAGATTTAGTTACGAATGCTGGTGCGAATTTAATTCAGGGATATTATTTTTCTAAGCCTTTGCCAAGGCTTGAATTTGTTGAATTTGTAAAGAATTTTAAGAATAAAAATGAATGAGGTATAAAAAATGGAGAATGTTTTTGTAAGAATTATAGAAGGTTCTAATTTGACAGACAAGGAAGCTATGGAATTATTCCACTGCAGTGAGGCTGAGCTTAAGCAAATTAAAAAGGGTACAATAAAGCCTAATGCCGAGGGCGTATATGCCATTTGTAAAAGGTTTGGTGTATCCATGGATTATGTCATGACAGGTAAGCCTACTATGATTTCCGATAGAAGATTAGAATTCCTATACGAAAAGAAAAAGGCTAAGGACAATCAAGAGATTGCCCTAATCGAATATGAGGAATATCTACTTGAAAATGATATTAGACCATCAAAGGCAATGATATCTGCCTTTGATAAGGGCAAAAGAATATTAAATACATACCAGGTATTAGCAATCAATAATTATAAATATATTGAGGTATTATCGAAATCAAGCTATACACCACTAGGTGGATATAAGGCATCTCCATTTAAGGAAGCAAATGAGAATTTAATTACTACATGGGATAATTTAAAGAAGGCTGCAGGAAAGCTTTATGTATCGGATGTTTTAACAGATGATGGCTTTGCAGAATATGCTCTACTTGAGGATGCACCAATTAACGCAAGAAAGATCTTGCTTGAGATTTCTAATGGTACTAGAAAATGGAATCCAGAATTAATCTTAAAATTAATTCAAAAGGGTGCTTGTGTACAAAAGGCATATAAGATTGATAACCAAGGTAAATTAGTTTTCCAGGATGATTTTGTAGCAACAAAATTATTAGAAAAGCTATGTAAGGAAGAAATAAAGAAGTAAGAGAAGGGGCTGTTAAGAAACTCAAACAGTTTCTAGCAGCCTTTTTTCATTGTTTTTTATTAATGGTCAAAAATTATGATTCAAATAGCGGTCAAAATTGTTGCATTTTTATTGTTGAAAAAAGTGATTTGGGAATTATTTCTTAATCTGTAAAAATCGAAAAACGTGCAATTAATAACCCTTTTTATATTGTAAAAACGTGCAATTAATAGAAATTGTATAAGGTATGGAAAACTATTTATTGGAAAGTTAAGTAGGCTAAATAAAATGATAGAACTAGAAGAGATTAATATTAAAGAAATAGAAGAATTTTGGAAACTACATATTGCTTATCTAGTAGATGATGGTATTATCACTGATCCTGAAGATATCGAATATTTCAAAAGTGAAGAATATAGAAATGTTATTAAAGCACATATGGTAAGAGATAAAGATAAACACCATTTAATTTATTTTATGAAAGATGGAAAAAGAATAGGTGCTGCATCATATTGTATATATAAATCAGAAGATGGCAAATGCTTTATATTGGATTATTGGATTTTTGAAGAATATAGAAACAATAATCTAGGGCATTTATGCTTTGAAAAGCTTGAAGAAGTTACAAAGCGAGATGGTGCAACATATTATGAAATCAATTCTCTAAAAGAAGATTCTATTCGTTTCTGGAAATCATTAGGATTTGTTGAAAATGGAATAGATGAATATGGAGAAAAGTTATTTATAAAGAAATAACAAAAAACGCCTCTCTAAAATTTGAGGTTGTTTGTAGGTCGGTAACAACCAATTGATTTAAAGATTTTAAAAAAAGGAAATCAATCCCTTCCAAAATATGGTTGGTTGATTTCCTTTTTTCTCTTTGTTACAAAAATATAGAAGAATAGGGCAAGTCCCATAGATAAGCCCCAACCAATCGGCCAGGATAGCCATATTCCATTCGAGCCTAAATGGAATACATAAGGGAAGAGGAAGGCAAGGCCTACTCTTAAGAATAAATCTAAGAAGGTATCTGCCATGAATAATCCCATTTTGGCATATCCTCTAATTACACCATCCGCAATTAGTTTTGTCGCAACCAAAATATAAAATGGTGCGATAATTCTTAAGAAATTATTCGCAACCTCTATGGCCTCGCTTGAGGTACCTTCCTTTAAGAAGATTTGTACAATATATTTACCAAAGAAGAAATAGATAATCGAAAATGGAATAATTAAAATTAGAGTAAGCTTAAAGCCCGAGATAAACCCTGGTCTTATACGCTCTATTTTGCCTCTACCTAGGTTTTGTGCTGTGTAATTTGAAATACCATTGCTTAGGGTAGTAAGACCAGTAATGACTAAATTTTGTAGCTTAATTACAGCACTATACCCAGCCATAGTTGCTTCCCCAAAGGAATTGATTACAGATTGAATTAAAATATTACCTATCGATACAAAGGATTGCTGTAAAATGGATGGAATTGCTATAATAAGCATTGTTTTTAATAGTCTATAATCAAATGGCTTTACGGTATCTATATCTCTATCAAATGGCATTAATTTTTTAATTCTATATAAAACAATAATGAAGGATAGTATGCTGGATACACCCTGACAAATGAAGGTTGCCCAGGCAACACCTGCAATACCCATTTGAAATACCATAACAAATAAGATATCCATAAATACATTGGCTATAGAAGATATAGCTAGGAATATGAATGGGGTTTTGGAATCTCCAAAGGCACTAAAGATTCCTGTACATAAATTATATATAAATACGAATAATAAGCCGTAGGTATAAATATCTAAATAAAGCTTTGAATCCGCTATTAGGCTCTCTGGAGTTTTAATTAATCTTAATATCGTCTCTCCTAGGGTTAATCCTAAAACCATCAGGATTAGGCAGGTAATGGTCGTTGTAATTAAGGCAGTATAAATAGAGGTTTTTGCCTTGTTGATTGCTTTTTGCCCAAAGAATCTTGAAACAATGACGGAGCACCCCATATTACAGCCAAAGGCGAACGCTAAATAAACTAAGGTAATCTCATAGGAATTACCAATCGCGGCTAGGGCAGATTCTCCATTCTCGATTAGGTTTCCTGCAACCAAGGAATCTGCAATGCTATATAATTGTTGAAAAATTACGGAAGCGAAAAGTGGAAGGCAAAACGAAAAGATTACCTTACTTGGCTTACCGCATGTTAAATCCTTTGTCATAGTATCACCATAATGAGTATAGCACATCTATAGGCTATAAGCTTGTAACAAAACGTTTTCTAGTTATTTAAATATATCATTAAAATAATTTTCCTTCTCTAGAATTCATTAATGAATTCTATTATAATATATAGTACAAAAAATAAAACTTTTTTTATTTTAGACACGAATAATGTCAAAATAGGGTGTAGTATTCTCTTGCAAAAGGAATATATTTCGATATATAAATAGTGATTTCAAATAAGGAGGTTATTCTATGCAATACACAAAAAAATTTATTGAAGATAGTACTGTTGAATTAGATACATTAGTTGACCTACCACTCGATTGGGATCTTTTGCAGGTGGATAAGGAGGAAGAAATAGAAGAGGTTCATGCAGAATCTGCAGGAGATGGTCTTTTATATTCCTTAAAGAATTTAGGTAAGGTAGATATTGAATATATATCTAAAATTACAGGCATTTCCTTAGAGGATTGTATTAAAAGATTAAGGGGTTCTATATTTCAAGACCCTACCTTATTTAACGGTGTATATTATAAGGGCTTCTTAACGAGTGAGGAATACCTATCTGGTAATCTTTTAACAAAATTAAGAAGTGCTCAAGAAGCCAATAAAATCTATAATGGTGCATTTCAGGATAATATTGATGCCATTTTAAAAATATTACCTAAGGGTGTAGATATCGATCAAATCTATTATAAGCTATCCTCCCCTTGGATTCCTGAGGATATTATTAGAAGCTTTATTTGTTCTATTTTAGGTAAAATAGATTCCACAAAGGAAATGATTTTACATTATACCATTACAGGTATTTGGGAGATTCCTGATTATTTAGCAAGCTATCGCTATAATTTAAGCTATGGAACCTCTAGAGTTAAGGTAACTCAAATTCTAGAGCGACTATTAAATAGTAAAAAGCTAACTGTATATGATATTAGCAGAAATTATGATAATAATGGTAAATTAAAAACGGTAAGCATCCTAAATAAGGAAGAAACCATTCTTTTACAGGAAAAGGCTCGTGCTATGGAAGAAAAATTCCATCAGTGGATTGATGAAAGATATGAATATAAGGATAAGCTAGTAGAAGCCTATAATAAATTATTTGGCTACAATGTATCTAGAATCTTTAATGGTAATTTTATTGATTTTAAGGGTATTAACCCTAAGGTTACCCTATTTGATTATCAAAAGAATGCCGTCGCAAGAATTCTTTTAACCAAAAATACCTATCTTGCACATAATGTAGGTGCAGGTAAAACCTACGAAATGATTGCCGGTGGAGAGGAATTACTTAGAACCTATAAATCTAAAAAGAATTTATATGTTGTTCCTAATACCATTACGGGTGAATGGGCAGAGGCCTATTCCTATTTATATCCAAATGCGAAATTCTTGAATTTAAAATCTACAGATTTTTCAACACAAAATAGAAGAAAAACCTTAGAGCTTATAAGAGATTCTGAATATAAATCTATTATTATTCCTCATTCCTCCTTTGATTCTATACCATTATCCTTTAATGAAAAGAAATTGAATTTGGAAAAGCAAATTCAAGATATTATTAACCTTCAAGCACAGGACCCGAAATATCAAACCACTACCCTAGCCAACCATTTAAGAAGCCTAAAGGAAAAGCTTAGCGATTTAATTAAGGAAGGAGAAGGGGCTGATGAGGATATCACCTTCGATAAATTAGGTATTACAAGATTATTTGTCGATGAGGCACATAATTATAAGAATATCCCATTAGTATCTCATATGGGTGAAATTGCAGGCTTAAATACCCAAGGGTCTAAGAAATGTATTCATATGCTTGAGGTTATCGATTATTTAAATAAAAATGATGGTGGCATCATTTTAGCATCCGGTACTCCAATAACGAATTCCGTTACGGATTGCTATGCGATACAACGCTATTTACAAAATTCAGAATTAAAGCTATTAGATATTGATACCTTTGATAATTGGAGTAGCCAATTCGCAGAGGCTCACGAGGAGCTTGAAATAGATTTAGATACCCAAGGCTATAGAGTAAATACAAGATTCTCAAGATTCCATAATCTACCTGAATTAACACAAATATTAGCTGAGGTTTGTGATTTCTATTACACAAAGAATAGTGATGAGCTACCTAAATTTGATGCTTATACCGATACAATTATTAAAAAAACACAAAGCTTTAGAGATTATTTAGCTAATATTTCTATAAGAGTGGATGATATAAGAAATCATAGAATATCTAGGAAGGATGATAATCTACTTAAGGTTACAACCGATGGTAGAAAGGCAGCTCTAGATATGAGATTAATTGATGAGGTTACCTATAAGAATGAAACTAAGGGTAAAATATATGCCTGCTGTCAAAATATATTAAAGGATTATTTAACTACAAATTCATTTAAGGGTACGCAATTAGTTTTCTCTGATATTGGTACGCCTAAGGATGGATTTAATGTATATGATGAGGTAAAAAGATTACTTGTTCAATTCGGTATTAAGGATAATGAAATTGAATTTATACATAATGCTACAACAGAGGC
>JAFPIE010000072.1 GCA_017388605.1 Acholeplasmatales bacterium
GTTGGTGAAGATCCTTTAGAGCAAAAGCGTAAGCAAGAAAAGATTCAAGCCTTCCTAAGAAGCTATAAGGACGAAGAAGAGGTTATAGAAGAAGAACAAGAAGAGGATATCGAATATGACCTTGTTGAGCCTTGGTATTGTCAGGCAAAGCCATTTATTAAGAAAAAGAAAAGGTATAATAATTATTAGAAATTGGCCTAAAGCTACTGCTTTAGGCTTCTTTCTTGAAAGAGTGAAAAAGCTATGTTAAAATAGGCTAAAAGTGGGGTGATTGCATGGAAAATCAGTTTTCTAGAGTAGATGCATTACTTGGTAGTAGTAATTTAGAAAAATTAAAAAATGCCAAAATTATCGTCTTTGGCATTGGTGGTGTTGGTGGTTATGTTTGTGAGGCATTAGCTAGAAGTGGCATATATAATTTTACCTTAGTCGATAACGATACGGTATCCATTACAAATATCAATAGGCAAATCATCGCAAATATGAATACTATAGGTCAGGATAAGGTAGCTATTATGAAGGATAGAATATTATCCATAAATCCCCTTGCGAATGTAGAAATTAAAAAATGCTTCTTTTTGAAGGAAAATTCTAATGAATTTGACTTTAAGAGCTATGATTACGTCATTGATGCAGTAGATACCATATCTGCTAAAATTGAAATCATATTAAAAGCAAAGGAAGCTAATGTGAGGGTAATTAGTGCACTTGGTGCTGGAAATAAAATAAATCCATCTATGCTAGAGGTTACAGATATCTATAAGACAAGTGTAGATCCATTAGCAAAGGTTTTAAGAAAGAAATTAAGAGAATATAATATAAATAAGCTTAAGGTAGTATATTCTAGGGAAAAGCCATTAAAGCCTCTATATTCTTTAGATAGTAGCGACGTAGTAAAGAAAAATATACCAGCCTCCTTAGTTTTTGTTCCTGCAGCAATGGGTTTAACTATTGCAGCAGAGGTAATAAAGGATTTGACTGGTATAAAAAATGATAAGCCAGGAGCTTAAAAGAGACATTTGTCTCTTTTTTTCTTTATTTGATTTTTATTAAATTGTCTCCCATTTTATAGGTAAAGTCCTTTGTTTCTAGGGCTGGCATAACTAAAGAAAAGTAATCATAAGAAATTGTAAGTGGGTCTTCTTTACAATCATTTTTAGAAATCCACCATATAATGATTTCTAATAAGGATGAGGATAAATGGTTTAATAAGACATCCTCTCTTATATTCTCTGCCTTATAATAAGGCATCATTCTTTCAGAAATTAAGGAATCTAAATGTAATCTTAATCTATTTAAGAAAATATCATTGGATTCTCCCTTTAATATGGCCTTAAGTAAATCCTTATCCTCCTTAAAATGGAGTAAGGTATGATTAATAATAGCTAAGAAGGATTCATCTCCAAAGCTATGTGTTTGTTCTATCTTTGGATTTAAAACATGAATAAAAATATCATCTACTATAGATTTTAATACCTCATCCTTGGATTTATAATGCATATAAAAGGTTGTTCTACCAATATAGGAGGTATCTAATATATCTTGTATTGTAATAGAGGAATAATCCCTTTTTTGAATTAATTCTTTAAAGCCATCCTTAATTCTTTGAATGGTTTTCTCTTTTCTTAAATCCATAGCTTCCTACTTTCTGAACAATTTGTTCCGTTTCTATATATACCTTGTTTAAAGTATATCATATTTGATATAATAAATGTGAACAAAACGATAAAAATGTTCATAAAGTAAAGGGGTGTATATTATGGGATGTTTTGTTGCGCCTGTTACAGAGGCAATTGTAGTTACTGCAGCTGCATTAATTGTTAAGCATAAGGAAAAGAAAAATGCAGACAAGATGCAAGGTATAGCGAAGGAAGATAAAAAGAAGGATACCATATCCACAAGATTACTTCGTTTATCTAAGCTATTATTCGGTGGAGGAATTCTATTAATTTTTGAGCACATATGGCATGGAGAGGTAATTCCATACTTCCCATTCTTTACTGCAGCAACAGAAGGTAGCGAGGCAGTAAATGAAATGCTACATGAAATTGCAACAACAGGTATATTAATGGCTGTATTATGTACTCTTGTTTGGGGCGTAGTTGAAATTATAAGATATAAGCTAGATAAGCAAAATGAAAAAGAGGCTGTATTAGAATAATGACCTTACTAATTACTGTATTTGCAGCCATCGCTTCTACAATACTTTGGTATAAATATGACAAAAGAAAGGAATATGCACTAAGCGCATTGCTTTATATGTTCTGGGGTGCAACCTTGATGTGGCTTATCGATGCCATCGTAAGCTTCGCGAAGGAAGGTAGCGCGTTCTTTATGCCTTTAGCTGGTGCAACTGTAGAGGAAACGGTAATCAATCAGCAGGAATTTTTCTATAACCAAATGAATGATTTATATTTAGGTATTGCAGTTATAGCATTAGCATTAATTATTTGGGTTATTATTTTATTGATCAAGGACCCAAAGCATTTATATAGAAAAGCAGCAAAAGAACAAAAGTGAATAGAAATTCACTCTATGAGTAAACTCATATTTTAACGAATTTATATATAATTATGTATTTCTACATATTTACATATACTCTATATGGTGCAGAAAGTTAA
>JAFPIE010000073.1 GCA_017388605.1 Acholeplasmatales bacterium
AGTTGCCGTTTTATATAGATTATCAATGAAGGTTTTCTTATTTGCCTTAGAGGAATGTAATTCTATTGCAAAATCAGAAAGCCCTGCCCTTTTTAAATTCTCATATACTACCTCAAGAGCCTGAAGCTTTTCGGATACGAATAATACATGTCTATTATCACCAATTAAGGATGCAATAATATTCGTAATGGTTTGGCTCTTACCAGACCCTGGTGGCCCCTGTAAGCAGAAGGATTTACCACTTACAGCCATAGAAATGGCCTTTTCCTGACTAGAATCTAAATTGACTACAGGGTATATTTTTCCACCTAAGTCAACCTCGCCAAACATAGGATTACCTAATAAAGCACTTATGTTTCTATTTTCTAATACCTTCTTCTCGTGATCCTTAATATCTCTATACATATTCATCTTTAAGAAGGAATAAATACCTAAGGACATACCCTCAATAAAGATGACATCACTAGGTAGGACACCTTTGATTTCTTCCATATAATGATCAAATTCAAAATCCTGATTGTAATAATTAGGAATATCGAAATGTCTTGTTGTATTAAAGAAATAATCTAGGGTTGGGTTTAATATAATATCATCATCGGAGGCAGATATTTTATATACTCCATGATGATTCTTTTCATATTCAACAGGAATTAAAAGTAGTGGTGCGATATAGGTAGTTTTATCCTCAATATAGCTTACAAAGCCAAAGGTTAAATATAAGGAATTAATACCCTTTTCATCGATAGAATATTTATATTCCTTCATTAAATTCTTTAATGTTTTATTAAGCTTATAGCCCTTTTTATAGGCTAATAGCTCATTTGGCTTAATCGCTTCCTTACAGATATCATAAACCTTTAGTGGAGAATAATCTAAGATATTATCCTCCTCTTCTATAGCGAAGGTTTTATGATATCTTTCAAGCATAGAATCAACGATCATAAAGGAATATTCCTTACCATTTGTTAATCCTTCATAGATTTCCTTATAATTCTTATTTAATATAGATATGCTTTTAAATCCAGTTTCCTTGTAATTTAATAATCGATTTCTTTTTCCTAAATCTAAAAGCTTATTTTCTAAATCCTCTAATCTCATAATATCTCCTAAAATAATGGTGCGAATATGGAGAATATATATCCAATAATTCTTTGATACCATTTCTTTTTATGCCAAAGGTTATAATCAAATAATATGGATTCATCTAATGCTTTAATAAAATCCTCTCTCATTTTTACAATCTCCTTATTTCTTATGATCAATGCGCCGCATTCATAATGTAAAAATAAGCTTCTATAATCCATATTAATGGTTCCTGCAAAGGCATATTTATCATCTACAATAATATTTTTAGCGTGGTTAAAGCCCTTTTCAAATTCATAGATCTTACCACCAGCCTTATAAATATCTCTATAATTTAATCTACCCATGTAAAAGGCTGTTTTCTTATCTGGTATATGAGGCATTAATATTCTTACATCAACACCCTGTTCAACCTTTCTTTTCAATAAAGATATGACCTCATCATTAATTACAAAATAAGGTGTAGAAATATATACATATCTTTCCGCACTAGCAATTAAGGATAAAAACATATCAAAGGCTGGAGTTTTTCTATTGGTTGGTCCATCCCAAATAGGGAATACAAAGCCTTCACTTTTAATGTCTACTCCCAAATTCTTAGGGAAATCTAATACCTTAGTACCTCGAATTCTTCCCCAGGTAGATAGAAACATCGCAGTATAGGAAACTCCAATATTGCCCTTAAGTCTTACTGCAGTATCCCTCCAATAGCCAAAGCGTTCTAGCTTATGTACATATTCATCCGCTAAATTATCTCCACCCGTATAGCAAGTATTTCCATCAATAATTGTTATTTTTCTATGATCTCTATAATTCGATAATAGAGTGAAGGTAAAGGGCTCATAGGCCTCTACCATACAATTTGGTATTTGTCTTAATCTTTTAAATAGAGCCTTATTTATTCTTCCTCTTGAGCCTAAGGCATCATAAATGATTTTTATTTCTACGCCTTCCTTACCCTTTTTTTCTAATATCTTATAGATATCCTCCATGAGTATTCCATCATTGATGATGAAATATTCCATATAAATATAGCTTTTCGCATTTTCCATATCCTTAAGCATTTCTTTCGTTTTTAATTCTGCATCAGGAAAATAAGTAATGTCTATATTTTTATATAACGCTAATGGCTCTGCCTTCTTAGCCGATTGAATAATATTATATGCAGTTAAATCGATTTCCTTTAATTCCTTAAGCTCTATATCATCTAAATAGGGAGGGAATTTTATCATATGGTGCTTATAGGAATAGCTAGATGCCGCTTTGGTAATTGTATTTAAAAAGAATAGAATAGAAAATGGCAAGGGCAATAATAAAATTAGGGTACACCAGGTAAGCTTATAATTTGTTGGTATGCTTCTTCTTGAAACAAAAATAGAGGCTACTATACCTAAAATATAGGAACCAACTAAAATGAAGCCGGAATAATTTGAGGATTGTACATCCTCATTAAAATAGAAATTAATAGAATAATAAAAGATTACTACCTGGCCTATTAATAAAATAGCACCAAGAGAATATAATAGTAGCCTTGACCATAGGGGCAAGGTAATTCTTTCGCTTCTTCTTGCCATAATAATCACCCAAACCATAGTATACCATTTTATATTTCTTTTTTTAAGTTTTTGAAAAAATGAAAGCCGATTTTAATAGAAAAACCGGCTTTCATTAGAATTATTTATTATGAATTTTGTTAAACATATTCATTTTGTTTTAATGAATATTTTCTTACTTTTCGAAAAGCTTATTCAATCTTTCATAATATTCTTCTATAGAATATATTCCAGATTCATAATAGGTTTTATAGGTTTTATATAAAGCAATCTTCTCTTCTTCTAATTGATAAACCTTAGCCTCTAGCTCTTCTAGAAGTGCAGGAATCCTACTTTTAAATTCCTCATCCTTTTTAGAGTTTTCCTCTTTCTTTTTCTCTAATAGCGCTGGATTAAGTATAGAATAAGCAATTTCTTTTTCGTTATTTACAAAATCAATTTCTCTTTGTAAATCCTTTTGGCTTGCTAAACCCTTTATAATTCTTGATTCTATAACCTTAACCCTTTCGTCAAGCTTAGCTACATAAATATTAAGATCTTTTTTTAATTCAAAAATACTGTTGGTATAAACATCTTCGGATATCTTTTTCTTATAATAATCATAATTTAAAGCATCATATAAGCCCTTATATTCTTTAGCACTTTTACATGCAGTATAAAAGCTATATTTTCTGAGTTGATTCATTTTTACATCATCTTCCTTAGACATTAAATAGGCGCCTAAGGCTACAAATCCAAGTGGAGTTACATGTAAGGCAATTATTGTACCCAAGATAATATGAGTTTTGTTTTCTCCTTCCATAACGGAATCCATATTCTTCTTATTTGGTAAATAACGAATAATTGTACCTATTATGCATAAAGCAAGGGATGCCACACCAATCCAAAGACATACTGGTACCTGTCCAATCACTCCTCCAAATATAAGCCCAACAGATATAAAAAATGTAAATATATCCCCTATTATAAATATTATTCTTGCATAATCTGAATCATAATAAGGATTCCATTTTAAATATGAATAATATCCTTCATCCTTTGGTTTAGGCATACTTGTTGCATTACAGTATGCCCTATTCATTTGTAATTCTTCTAATTCTTCTTTTGTTAAGCCTCTTCCTTCATCTTCCATTTTCTCTCCTCCTCAAATAAAAGATTATTGTTATTATACCATATAACTATTTAAAAACAAAAAATGGCACTTCAAAGGTGCCATCATTTCTTTTAGTATTCACAATTCTTTGGTGTTCTTGGATATGGAATAGAATCACGAATGTTATCAATACCTGTTAGGTACATAATTAATCTTTCAAATCCCATACCAAATCCTGAGTGTACACATCCACCATATCTTCTTGTATCTAAATACCAATCCATGTTGGAAACATCAACATGTAATTCTTTAATTCTATCAAGTAGAACATCAAGGTTTTCTTCTCTTTGAGATCCACCCATTAATTCTCCTGCCTTAGGTACAATTAAATCTACTGCAGCTACAGTCTTTCCATCAGGGTTAACCTTCATGTACCAAGCCTTAATATCCTTTGGCCAGTTGGTAACAAATACAGGTCCATTGAAGTGCTCTGTTAAAAATCTTTCATGCTCCTTCGCAATATCATCTTGGTAGGTTGGCATAAATTCCCATTTCTTGCCGGAATTTAATAATAAATCTACAACATCATGATGAGAAATTCTAACGAATTTCGCATTTACGATATTTAATAGCTTTTCCTTTAAGCCCTTTTCTACGAATTGATCACAGAAATCAATTTCCGCAGGTGCATTTTCAAGTACATAATTGATAACATACTTTAGCATTTCCTCTTCGATATCCATTAATCCCTCTAAATCACAGAAGGCCATTTCAGGTTCAATCATCCAGAATTCGTTTGCGTGAGTCTGTGTATTTGAGTTTTCTGTACGGAAGGTAGGACCGAAGGTATAGATATCACTAAATGCCATAGCGAATGTTTCACCCTGAAGCTGGCCAGAGCCTGTAATCCAAGCCTGCTTACCGAATAAATCCTTAGAGAAATCTACCTTACCATCCTCTGTATATGGTAAATTGTTTACATCTAATGTTGTAATTTTAAACATTTGGTCAGAGCCTTCACAATCCGCACAGGTAATTAATGGTGTATGTACATATACATAGCCATTCTTTTGGAAATAGGAATGAATTCCCATTGCGGCAACGCTTCTAATTCTAAATACTGAATTGAATAGGTTTGTTCTAGGTCTTAGGTGAGCAACCTCTCTTAAGAATTCCTTAGTGTGTCTTTTTGGCTGAATTGGATAGTTTTCAGGACAATCTCCAAGCATAACAATCTTTGTTGCGTGAACCTCAAGTGGCTGCTTCATATTTGGAGTTAATACAACCTTACCAAAAACCTCAACGCTAGTTCCTACTCTATATTTAGAGATTTCAGCAAAGTTTTCTAGTGCCTGATCATATACAACCTGTAGGTTTGTAACGATAGAACCATCATTAATATTTAAGAAGCCAAACTGTGCTTGTGCACGGTTGGTTCTAACCCAAGCACAAATGTGAACATCCTTTTCTACTTTTTCTTCTAATAATACTTTAATCTTATCTCTTTTCATTTTATATTCTCCTTTCAAAAATAAAAAAATCCTTAAAGCTTACGCTCTAAGGACGAATGACCGTGGTACCACCTTAGTTCAGTATAAAAAATACCGCACTTGAAATCCTTAACGCAGAATTACGGATGGGTCTACTTAATTCTTCCATCACTCTAAGGTGTTGTCCATATTGCTATCTTATCTACTTTCACCAAATGTAGACTCTCTATAAAGAATTACAATACTTTCTCCTTATCTTTGAGATAATATACTAAAATTATATATCAATTTTTAAATAAATCAATGATTTCTTTTTTCATTAAATTGAAAGAACACCTTAAAACCATTATAATATCCTTAAGGAGGAGAATATTATGTGTATTTTTTGTAAAATAATTAATGGAGATATTCCATCTAAAAAGGTTTATGAGGATGAGGATATTTTAGCAATATTAGATATATCTCAGGCAACAAAGGGACATACCCTAGTATTACATAAAAAGCATTTTGATAATTTTTTAACTATTTCTGATGCTGAATATTTAAAGGTTATGAAAAAGGTTAAGGATTTAGCAAAGGTTATTGTAGATGCCTTTGATGCTGATGGAGTAAATATTTTAAATAACTGTAATGAGGTTGCAGGACAAAGTGTAATGCATTTCCATGTTCATATTCTTCCAAGATATAATAAGGAAGAATTAAAAATTGAATTTACTGATCATTCAAAGGAATGTGATTTAGATTCTATTTTAGCTACAATTAAAGAGAAAATGGCAAAGTAAAAGGGGAATTTTTCCCCTTTTCTTATAGCTTTTCTACTTCATCTAAATATAATTTGTAATAAGTATCACTACTCATTCTTAAATCTCCTCTAGGGGAGACTGCAACACTACCAACCTTTATACCATCTGGTACACAATTTCTTTTGAATTGCTGGGTGAAGAATCTTTTTACAAATAGAATTAGAGTTGCCTTTATTTCTTCTTTTGTAAATTCATCCTTAAATGTATTTAAGGCTAGGAAATAAATCTTTTTCATTGGGGCACCATATCTTAGGAAATGATATAGGAAGAAATCATTTAAAATATATGGTCCGACATTCTTTTCTGTTTCCTGCTTAATATTACCATTTTCATCAAGTGGTAATAATTCTGGAGAAATAGGAGTTGCTAATATATCCTCTAGAGTCTTTTTAATAATACCCTCTTCAGAATCCTTAATATGTCTTATTAATGTAGTTACTAAGGTTTTTGGAATGGAACAATTAATTCCATAATTGGACATATGATCTCCATTATAGGTAGCCCACCCTAGGGCAAGCTCTGATAAATCACCTGTACCTACAACGATTCCGCCCTCTTGGTTTGCAACATCAAATAAAATTTGTGTTCTTTCTCTTGCTTGGGTATTTTCATAGGTGATATCAAATACACCATCCTTATGGTCAATATCCTTAAAATGCTGAATACATGCATCCTTAATGGATATTTCTCTAAAATCTGCACCATAGGATTGAATCAAGGTCTTAGAATTATTATAGGTTCTACCACTAGTACCAAATCCTGGCATAGTAATTGCAATTACATTCTTTTTATCTAAATTTAAGATAT
>JAFPIE010000074.1 GCA_017388605.1 Acholeplasmatales bacterium
ACCAATTTCTGTATTCATTCCGGTTCTTGCAACTACACCAATACCTCTACCATAGGCTACGGTTGTAGACATAAAGCAGGAATTTACCTTATCTCCTAGGGCAACCTTATCTGTAAATACAACGTTAGAATCCTTTTCAACAGGTACAGATTCACCCGTTAGTGAGGATTCATTAACCTTTAAATTTACAGCCTCAATCAATCTTAAATCAGCACCTATGGTATCGCCTTCTTCAATGACAACTACATCACCAGGCACTAAATTGGAGGATTTAACCTTAAATCTTTTACCATCTCTTATAACCGTAGATTCAGGGCTAGACATTTTCTTTAGGGCCTCTAGTGAGGTTTGTGCCTTAAGCTCTTGAATCGTGCCTATAAATGCGTTCATCAAAATAACAACTAAAATGATGATAACATCAGGCCAATCTCCTGTAGAGAAGAAATCAAAGGCTCCTCCTTCCTTTATAACCTTTACAGTTTCATAAATAGAAACACCAATTGTTACAGCAATGGCTGCAAATAATACATAAATCATAGGATCCATGAGCTGAGATAAAAAGATTTTAAAAGGACCATCCTTCTTCTTTTCCTTTAAAACATTTTCTCCATATTCATTTAATCTTTTTTCGGCCTCGGCCTCGCTTAATCCAGTCTCTAGATTTGTATTTAAATCCTTAATGACCTCTTCGTTATCTAAGCATTCATATGCTTTACCTTCACCCATACAAGCCTCCTACTTCTTATCGCTTAATGCAAGCTCTATTATTTTATTACATAAAATCTTTAAAGAAATGCCTGCCTCATTTGCAGAGGAAACAAATCTAGATTCTAAATTGAATTCAGGAAGTGAATCCACCTCAATACATGCGTAGGTTCCATCATTTTTAATGATGAAATCTGCCATAGAATATTCCTTCATACCCAAGGCCTTTGCTGCCTTTTCCGCTTGTTTGGATAATTCTTTAATAAAGCGGTCTGAGAATTTCTTATTAAATCTTAAAACTTCCTTACCATCTAAGCTTAAATCTGAATCCTTATCTAAGGTATTTAAGGCTGCATTCTCTAAAATAGGTAAGGCAACACCATTGAATGTAGAAACACTAAATTGTCTACCTACAATATATTCCTCTACTAATACCTCACTATCCCATCTAAAGGATTCCTTAACAGCCTTTTTAAAGGCTTGCTGGTTAATGGCAACACTAATACCAAGCCCTATACCACCATTACATGGCTTTACAACGACAGGGTAGTGGAAATTCTTTTCCTCTGGGGTTACTATCTTATCATCCTTTTTGATTAAATAGCCCTTTGGTACAGGAATACCATTATCGCTTAAAATCTTTTTCGCAACGAATTTATTGGTAGAAACAGCACTAGAAAAATAATCACAGCCTGTATAATCAATACCAAGTAAATCAAAGGTAGCCTGTAGCTTACCATTTTCGGCATCTCCACCAAGTAATGCTATAAATACTAAATCTGCCTTTTTACAGATTTGAAGTACATTTGATCCAAAATAAGAATTGCTCTTATCTCTTCTTCTCTTTTTTACTGCCCATAAATCCGCAATCTCACTTGAGGTATCCATTTCCTCTAGTGAATATTTTTCTGGGTCCTCAAATGGATTATCAATAACCTCTTCTTCGTTATGATATCCCATAAAGGAATCTAGTAGAATGACATTATAATTTAATTCCTTTAAGCATTCCTTTATTTGATATCCACTCTTAAAGGAAATATTTCTTTGTGTAGATAATCCACCACAAAGTACAACAATATTTAATTCCTCAGGAAGACTATATTCTGCTTCCTCTACAATTTCCTTTTCTAAAGTAATATCGGATCCATCCATATTAAGCTTTAAAGTCTTTAAGGCTTCCTTTGTCATAGATACAATAACTAATAAGCCCTTAACCTGCTCCTTAGAAAGCTCAATATTAAATTTCTTTTTCGCAACAGACTGTATAATCTTAGTTGTTATGGCAGATACATGCAATGCTAAAAAGTTCGATAAATTAACAATACGATCTAACTTTTTCGATTGAATAATTTCTGCCATCATATCAATCATATTGGAAAAATCATCCATACCAAAATGCTTCATAATACCCTTTAGGGCAGGCAAGAAGGCTTGATTTTCCATAGAGAACCTGATAATAAAGGCAAGTAAAAATGCTGTATTATTCGAATATTTTTCATCCTTGATTAAATCACAAACAAAGGAAATATAATCGGATACGGTATTTTCTTCAGAGGATCCAATAGAAAAGGCCTTTTCTACTAATATACCAACTAATTGAGCAGTTTCATTTCGCTCCTCATTCGATACATCACTTCTAGACATCGAATTAATAAATTGATCTAAAATCTGCATCTCTGGTGCCTGACCTGCACTATTAATTCGCATATTGTATTTACCATCCTCTTGGAAATCAAAGAAGGTATTTGGACAATGTGCCTCTGCAAATCCACCCTTACCATAATCATATCCATGGTAATAAATTCTTTTACCGATATCATTTAATAAAATATTTACATAATCATAATCGACATTATGGTTTTCAATAATATCCTGTCTCTTTAGGATTCTATCCTTATAATGTGCAATAAATACATCACTAAAGCCCTGTCCATCAAAGGAAACACAGCGGTCTACGGTATCATTTAAAATCGTAATATATTTTGCTTTATTACCACCCTTAGAGTGACCGATAATGGTAATGGTATATTCTCCTAATTTATATTTATCATAAATTTGCTTATACCACTCAAGTGCGTTAATTTGCTGAAGCGAATCAATTTGGTTGGAGGCAACAAAATCGTCCGTCCACTCATTTAATGCTGTACCACGGAAGGCAACTACCGCTTCCTTTGTCTTCTCATTCAAAAATAGGGCAGAAACTCCACCTCCACCACCATAGGCTGTATCCATATGGGTATCTAGAATAACTAAATCTAAAATATTCTTATGCCTTTTCATGGCCAAGACTAAATTCTTAAAATCAAAGCCATTCATATAGGTAGCATATTCCAATTCCATATCGATCTTATCCATATCGATAGCATTTAAATAATCAGATACACGGCTTCCCTTCGCATTTAATATTCCAGTAAAGGGATAGGTTTCCTCAAAATATGTTAAATTTTCAATAAGTAATAATTCATCAACCTTAAATAATGCCATATAACTCTCCTACATTATACGAAACACTAAAGAAACGTAATTTTTTTGATTTTCTCTATCCTTTACATAGGAATCTAAGGAAATATTATCCATATCCTTATTCTCTAAATCAAACAAATAATAAAGGATACCATTAGTATTAAAGCCTAATTTCTTAAATACCTCTGTAATCTTATTTAATGAAGCATTCATCTCTTCTTCCGTTGGCATAGAATCGCATAGAATAAATACCTCTGTATTTCTACCTAATTCCTTCTTATTCCATAATGCATCAAAATTCTCTATTTTATCTGAAATCAAGAAAGGAAATACTGTATAAACCTTAGCTTCAACTCCATTTTTCTTTAATTCCTTTTCTATTCTCTTATCATATTCCTTCTCAAAGGGAACATCATAAAAATTATCACTGAATGTATCATGCTCTCCCATTTTATATCTTAATGTATAGGTAACTAAGCTACCCTCATTTCTAAAATGTATCTCTGTGTAATTTCTTTTTTTGTCCTGTGGTAAAAAGGATACCATAGTCAAATTATACATAGGATATCTCACATTAAGATAAACACTACATTTTCTTATCATATGAAGTGCCTCTACCTGATAATCAAATAAAAGACCCTCTTCGATTCTATCATCATCGGTATAAGCATATTTTAATAATTCAATTTCATTTTCCGTCAAGTTCATTTTATGCATAAAATTCACCCTTTTCTATAACCTGAAAAAATTATATCACAGAGTGATATTTTTTAAAAGAAATTACCTTATATTTTCTTATACATAAGAAAAATAGATGGAAATACCATCTATTCTCCAATCTTACCCTTAATGTAAGCTCTATACATATAATCCGCTCTTTTATATTGTGTAAGCTCCTCTAATTCCTTTTTTAATTCTTCATTTTGGTCAATTAAATTTGTAAAATATGGACTATATTTTATACCACTAGAGGCCTTAAATTCCTCTAGTACATCTAATAAAGATTTTGGCCTTTTATAATTTCTACCGAAGGAATCCGTTGCTGCATCAATACAATCGGCAATAGTAATTAAATCTATAATAATCTTATATTTACTCTTTGTATTATCAAAATCCTTAGGATATCCACCTTCACCATTATACCATTTATGATGTCCTATAATGATATCATGATATTCATATAATAAATCATTTTTCTTAATGATATCTATACCAAAGGTTGGATGATTTTTAATACCTAGGAATTCAGAATCAGATAATCTTCTTCTTTGCATATTGACAATATCTGTAATCATAGATTTACCGATATCGTGTAATAAGGCACTATTTTGAATGAATTCCTCTATATTATCCATCTTTGGTAATAAGGATTTATCCATATATTTATAGATTAGGTCTGCAATTTTCATAACCATTACAGAATGAATATAGGTTGGTGCCTGTCTTCTAATTAAATTATCAAACAAGGTCTGTTCTATTTCTTCCTTATCATGCTCAAAAGGAAGTGCATTAATAACATAATCTGCAATAACCGTATTAATATATGGAGTCATTCTTGTAACCTTAGTCTTTTCTTCAATATCCCTAAAGAATTTCTTAATTACTCCAAAATAGAATTCTACGTTTGCCTCTCCCTCTAGAGATAGGCACTTAAGCATTGTACCAATGACCTCAAAGGCCTTCGTAATTCTATCATCATTTAATTCAGAATCAAAATAGGTATTTATTTTTGGTAAAAAATAATCATAATACCTCTTTAATAATTCCTCCTTATCTATTTCTCCTCTTTCGTATAAGCAACGATTTATAGCCAAATAAGGCATTTTCGGAATATCATATATATTATCCTTTTTATAGACTAAGGCTCTTTCATATATAGCATCCTGTATCTTCTTTGATAAAATAGGATATCTTTCACTATAAACTAAAAAGCCTTGTCTTATTTCTTCTATAGTATCAACAATCTCTTGATTATCCTTATCTAATTCTTGAACATCAGAGCTTTCAAATAATGCCTCTGCATCTAATAAATATTGATAAACCCTATCTGGGCTTACACCAGTTAAAAATTCGGAGGCAACAATAATATTAAAGTAGGCAACAAAGAAATTCCAACGAACCCTAGGTCTTTCAATTTCTTTATAATGTTCCTTTAAATCGAGTATAGCTTGATATAAATCAATATTTAAAGGCACCGTAGGATCAAGCCTTGAAATATATTCATGAGATTCATAGGCGTGAATGGAATAGGATACTATCATCTTTTCGTAATCCTTAGCCTTACTATAGTATTCTTCCATTCTTTTTAAAACTAAAATCATGAGTGGGGCATCATCAAAGCCATCTAGGTATAAATCATATAATGCATTAAAGGCATCATCCATCTCTTTTCCATCTACCCTATTGATTTCCTTTTCTACATAATCAAGTAAGGTAGAATCACTATCATAAAGCTCAGTTAATCTTTTCGCTCTATTATGTAAAGCCTTAATCCATTCCTCCTTATTCTTCTTTGTGAATAAGGATTCATTTAGTTCTTCAGATTCAATTATATTCTTTTTATATTCGTTTATCGCATCACTAATACTCATAATATAATTCTCCATTAATATACTATATATTCCATTTTATTAGAAATATAGAAAAATTACAATTTATATATCGTATTTATTTCATACTGCCACATAATATAGCAAATTATTTAAAAAAAGAAAATCACCCAAAGGGGTGATATCATTTATTGCATATATTTATTAATTTTCTTTTTATACAGTACTGTTGCAATAATTCCAACAACAAGCATAATAACCATAATGATAGCACTTATAATTATTGCTGTAATTAATCCTTCTGGATAGGTTGCAATTTCACCATAAATATATGTTTTTCCACTTTCATATTTCAAGTCACTTGCAACTATATATGTTGTAATCATTCCTAAAACAGGGAATAAGCCAACCAAAACACCCATAAAGTTTCTAGCACCACCTAGGGATTTGATTAATTCCTTAGCTCCGCCCTTTTCATATTGCTTTAATTTATATCCTCTTGTAGAACCTAAAACTGCAACTAAAACAAATAATGCTTCAAATAAGAATCCAAATAAGAAAATCATAAATGGGAAAATTCCACTTAAGCTATCACTTGGTGATAATGCATAATTTCCTGTAGAAGTATGATATCCAAATAATTCTAGTCCACCAAAATATATAGGGAAATTTTTACCTTCTGCTGCCATTATTTCAGCACCAACACGGTGTACATTTACACCTGTAAATACTAGATATGGCATGAGTGCACAAACAAATGAAATTATGATAAACAACAAGTTCGATAAGCTCATTAAATCCCTTTTTCTTGATGCTTTAACTATTGTTTTAAATGCTTCATCATTCTTCATCAAATAATTATAGCGCTCTGATGGGGACATGCTCTTATATTTTTCATCATCCATATTTAATGGTTCATTAGCTATTTCCTTCTCTATAGGAGTATCCTTTTTTGTTTCTACTATAACTGGTTCTGGAACGATTACTGGTGGGATATTATCTTCTTTTACCTCTTCAGTTTTTAAAGGAGTAGATTCAGGTTTAGTATCTTCTTCTGCCTTTTCTCTTATGGGTTGCTTAGCACCACATTTATTACAAAATTTAGCTTCATCAACTAATTGATTTCCACATTCTATACAATATTTCACAGTTCATCCCTCCTAGCTTGCTGCTACACTTATTGAAATAAAGAATAATATAAATAATAATACTTGACAAATGGCTATTGTAACCAATGTAAATAAATTAAACTTCTTAGCCTTAATAGAGCTTATTAAGTATTTAACCGTCTCATAAATTGGTAAGGCCATAGCTCCCATACATATAAATATCATTACAATTCGAATAGCTACATGAATATAGAAGAATGCTCCAATAAACCAATAAATAATAGATAAAATTAGAATTAGTCCAGTAAAGAATAAAGAATGCTTAATTAAAACAATATTTTCCTCATTTGTAATTACAGACTCATTATTCTTTATTTCTTTTTCTTCTTTAATTTCTTCTTTCTTATTCTCATCTATTAAAGGAACTACTGCTTTTGTTTCTTCTATAGTTTTAGTCTCTTGAACTTCTTCAGGCGTCTTTGGCTCTTGAACCTTTTCCTCTTGTCTTTGACGTTCTAGTTCTTCTTGTCTTTGACGCTCTAGCTCTTCTTGCCTTTGACGCTCTAGCTCCTCTTGTCTTTGACGCTCTTGCTCTTCTTGTCTTTGGCGTTCTAGTTCCTTTAAGCGAGCTTCTTCCTTTTCTTTTTCAATTTCTTCTTCTAGTCTTTTTCTTTCTTCTTCTAAAGCTTTAAGACGAT
>JAFPIE010000075.1 GCA_017388605.1 Acholeplasmatales bacterium
AATGCAGAACCTGTATATGTTAATTCTTTTGCTGTTGGTGCCACTAATGTTGGATTTGCCTTAGCAATAACGGTTACTACACTTCCATCTTCAACTTGATTATAATTTGTTTTATCATAAACAAAGCGATAATAAACACTATAACTACCTGCATTTGTTGCAGTTGGAATATTTTCACTATAAGCAATACCATCTAGACTATATTCAATTGAACCTACATTGATACTGCCTGCACTAATCAATTCTTGTGCTAGTCCATTATATGTTAATTCTTTTGGAGTAGGAAGTGTATAAACTACTTCTCCCTTAGATATAAAGCTTTGTACATATCCCGAAGAAATATCATTATAGTTTTCATTATTAATATCATATTTATAATAAACTACATAATTACCAATATTCTTTCCGGCTGGAATTTCTTCACTGTAGTTTTCATCATCTAAACTATATAAAATTGTACCTAAACTTATAGAACCAGGAATTACCAATTCTTGATTGGCATCATTAAATACCAAATTCTTGCCTATAGGAAGTGTATATTCTGGGTTAGCTTTTTGAATAGTTAATGTTGCGCTCATATTAGAAATTGCTTCATAATTATTCTCATCGCCACTAAATACTGCAGTAATTATATACTCACCAACGTTAGTGCCCATACCACTATAAGCTACTGTGACATCAGAAGGTAAAACTCCTGTAATTTCAATTCCCTGCTCGTTACCATTGTATGTTACTGTTTTATCTACTAATGATATCTGACTCATGTCATAGACCGCTTTAGAAATTGTAACATCAAAGTTTCCTTCAGTATTTAAATGCTGTGAATCGCCTTTAATCTTATAATAAACTTTATAAATCCCTGCATTTGTTGCAGTTGGAACGTTAGCACTATAATTAACTCCATCAAGACTATATGTAATTGTTCCGCCTTCTACATTAGCCATAACCAATTCTTGAGATTCACCATTATATACTAACACTAAAGGTTCAAACTCTACAGCTGGATTAATCTTTATCCATTCAAATGAAGCATATAATTGATACGATTTTAATGTATGGCTTGGATCAATTGTGGTTACTAAACTATCATAATTGAAATTAGGATCTTCAAACCATCCTTTAAACAAATATCCTTCTTTTGAAGCATCATTTAAATAAATAGGCTCATCACTTATATTATAACTGATAGGGTTATCACCATTAATACCACCATCTAAATGATATGTAATGGAATAATTGATAGGATTTTCAATGTAATGTAATTCTAAATCCTCTGTAATCTTTGTACCTAATTCAAATTTATTATTGTTCTTGTCAACAAAATATGGCATATCATAGCCTAATCTTTGTGTTAGTTCATAATCAAATGAAGAATCAAATGGAACCTCTAGGTAATCTTTTACCTCTTCTCCATCATATATGCATACGATTGCATATACTTCTATATCTATAGTGCCATTATAGCTTTTGTAATTCTTATCGTTAGGAATAAATGTATAATCGTAGGATTTTATGCTTGGGGATAAGAATGTGCTTGTTAAAGAAACATCACCTGAAACTATAGTGCCACTATATGTGAATTCATATTCGAATTCCATTTGGTCTATATTCATTTCAGAAGTGAAATAATTACCACTAACAAATGGTTGATTATAAACAACCTGAATATCCCCTAATTTTACCTCTGCAGGTTCAATGGTTATCGTTGTAATCTTATAATCATTTTCTAAGGCTGCTTTTACATAATAAGTACCTGCATCCTTTGGAAGACCTGTAGTATAAGTATCATCTACAGGATTGTCATCCTTCTTTTCAGAATACGAGTAAACAACCTTGGCTTTTTCATTTTCATCAAGGTTCGCAACTTTTGGTGCTATTTCTTCACCACTATATGTAAATGTCTGATTGTCATCAATCGTCCATTCTTTTTTTCCACCATCATTTACTTGGCTATTGGATACAATAATAGCTGTTGTACCACCACCAATTAGTAATAGTGCTGCAATGATTATAATGATTATAATCCATAGCTTTTTTTTGTTTTTCATTCCTAACATCCCCTTTATAATTATGAATAATTATAATACCCCTATTTAGTTAATTATAACATAGAATAAATTCTTAAGCAACTTAAACACTGCACATTCAAAAAACATCGGACATATCATAAAAGTAATGTCCAAAAAAATAAGAAAACATGGCATAATATCCATGTTCTCCCTAATTTTATTCCTTTTTAAGCATGTATAGAATTCCAATAGTCCCTCTTCCACAATGACTTGAAATTACACATCCAGCAACGGTAGATATGATATCTACATTCGGAAACATTACCCTTAATCTTTCATATAAATAATCCCTATATTCATATGCAATCGAATGGGTAATTAAGATATGATCTAAATCTACTCTATCCTTATCCTCTTCAATTTGCTTTAAAAGTGCATTTAAAGCAACCTGCATCTTGCCTATTGGCTTTTTACCAACACTCATCTTACCATCTCTTACGATGATATATGGCTTTATTTTAAGTAATGTTCCTACAAATTTTGCAACACCACTACATCTTCCACCTTTATACAAATAATCCATCTTTTCAATGACAAATTGAGATAATACAAGCTTTGTATTTTCTTCCATATTCTGTGCTACTTCCTTAGCACTAAGTCCATTTTTAATATCCTTAGCAGCCTTCAAAAGTAACAATCCAATACCACTCGATAGATTCTTAGAATCTACAATATAAATCTTATCAGGTGCAACCTCTTCCTTAGCTAAATTTGCATTTTGGTATGTCGAAGACATTTGAGCAGATATACCTGTAAATACAATTTCATAGCCTAAATCAACATATTTTTGGAATACAGCAATAAAATCTGCAACAGATATAGCACTTGTTTTAGGTAATTCACCCTTTTCCTCTACCTTTTTATATAGTTCCTCTGTCGTTATATCTATTCCATCCTTATAGGATTCTACACCAAAATTTACATATAGTGGAATTACTTCAATATCTAATTCATCTAATAATTCCTTATTTAAATCATTCGTTGAGTCTGTAATAAGTTTAACCATAATCCACCTCAATAAATACATTTTTATAATGTAGTTATTATATACCAAAATCGCTTTATTTTCAATTCAAGGGAAATATTACTACAATATTTTAAAAATAGTACATTCTTTTTTCATAATAAAGTATAATATCTTCGGGTGATGAAAAATGAGAGCACTTTTAGTTGGAGCATCCCTAAAGGATGACAGGTATGACATTGAATATTCCCTATCTGAGCTTAAGGCTTTAGCTGAAGCCTTAGGTATTGAAGTTATCGATAAAATGTATCAAAATCTAGATAAAATTAATTCTAAAACCTATTTAGGTAGTGGTAAGATCAATGAAATCATTATCGCTATACATGCCTATGATATTGATCTTTTGATCTTTAATGATGAATTATCTCCATCCCAAATAAGAAACATAGAGGAATTAGTTCATATTGAGGTTATGGATAGAACCTATTTAATCTTAAAAATCTTTGAAGAAAGAAACCAAACTAAGGAATCCTTACTAGAAATTAAGCTTGCGAAGGATTTATATCTATTACCTAGAGTACAGTATTTAAGAGAAAAGGAAGACCGAATTGGTGGAGGTGGCAAAACTAGGGGTAAGGGCGAAACCCAGCGTGAGCTTGACCAAAGGCATTTAAGAGGAGAAATCATAAGAATCAGAGAGGAATTAGACCGACTTCAAAAAATGAAATCCACACAAATCGAAAAAAGAAAAAGAAATGAAATCCCTATTGTAGCCCTAGTAGGCTACACCAACGCAGGTAAATCCTCTACGATGAATACCATATTAGAATATACCAATGCTAAGGAAGAAAAAAAGGTATTATCTAAGGATCAGCTTTTTGCAACGCTATCTACCTATAATAGAAAGATTACCTATAATAAAATAGATTTTATGCTAGTCGATACGATTGGATTCGTATCTAAGCTACCACATAATCTAATTAATTCCTTCTACCAAACCCTAGAGGAGGTAAAAAATGCGGATTTAATCATCCATGTATTAGATTCTTCTTCCCCATACATCAATGAGCAATTAAGGGTTGTACTTGAGGTATTATATTCTTTAGGTGCGAATAAAATACCTACAATATACTTATTTAATAAATGGGATAAAACCTTAAATGAAGGATTATCTATGCCTGGAGCGAAAAGCTTATATTTTTCAAATAAAACAAAGCTGAATTTAGATGAATTAATGAATCAAATATTAGAATATGTAACTCCATCTACGATAAGAGCACAAATCTTAATTCCTTATTCTAAAGGAGAATTATCCAATCAAATTGAAAAGAATTGTCATATTTATAAAAAGGAATACCAATCCTATGGTACATATTATGATTGTGAAATACCAATAAAAATGTATTCCTTATTTCACGAATATGACCTAGATACTATGGTATCCTAAATGGCACGCAGGTGCCATTTTTTCTTATACAAAACTTGTTCGTACAACTTGTACGGACAAGTTATATGATGTATAATATAATTAAAGAAAGGATATGATTTTTATGCTTATAGAAAAAGAATATGATATAGTAAATGATTTTGGATTTTTTTTAGAGGCGCAAAAAACAGATATTGAATCTTTTTCAAAGAACACCAATATATCAAAGACAACAATTTATAACATATTAAAAAGTGGAAAGACCACAAAAGAAAACTATGAACGAATTTATTCCTATATTTATCGTTGTGGCTATAGAATAAATAAAGTCAAAGAGGAATTCTTAAAGGAAACGAATAAAAGGATACTTTTTCATGGTTCAAAATATGGTTTAAATGAAATTTCTGAACAAGGCTCAAGAAGCACCTGTGATTTTGGAAATGGTTTTTATCTTGGAGAATCCTTTAGTAATGCAGCCGCATTCGTTTGTGAAAATTCTGATTCATCCGTATACTCTTTCGAATTAAGCACAGATAATCTAAAAATACTACATTTCGATACTTCATTAGATTGGATGCTAGCAATATGCTATTATAGAGGAACAATTAAAAATTATAACAACTCAAATAAAATAGTTGAAATAGTAAAAAAAATCGAAGATGCTGATATAATTGTTGCTCCTATTGCTGATAATAGAATGTTTTATATTATGTCTTTATTTGCAAATGGGGATATTACATCAGAAGTTGCAATTCATTCTCTTTCTGCTTCTTTTATGGGGCATCAATATGTTATTAAAACCAGTGAAGCCATGAAACATTTAAAACCTATTGAAAAGTATTATTTATGCCAAGAAGAAAAGAATGATTATATAGATGCTTTAAACAAAAGAACTCAAGAAATTGAAACAAAATTAAAAATGGCAAAAAGAACCTATAGAGATGGACTATTTATTGAGGAGATTCTAAAATGAGAGAATTAGATACGAACGGGTTAAGATTATGTGAATATCAAGGAAAACTATTTGAAGAATCTGCTAGTCGTTTTCCTTGCTCAACAAAAGTTTTTTTAAGACGCTTTTATTATTCAAAATTGTTAGAAAAATTAGATCAAAACAATTCTTCTATCCTATCATTAGATGTCAATGAAGGACTAGATGAAATAGAAAATCAATTTGGTAAAAGTGATTATGGAAAAGAGAAAAAAAGTAAAGATTCTTTATTTTGGGTTGGATATATGTACAGATATATATCCTATACAAGAAACATTAATACGCAAATCCTATTTAAAACAATAAAATACGAAAAACTCTTTGAATTATATCCTGTGTATCATACACAAGACCCAGAATGGTGCATAAGCAATCTTCTTGAATTATATAATCTTACTGAAGACTATTTTGATCCCAATTATAGATTTAAACTAGCAATGAAAAAACTTGTTCGTACAAATTGAACGAACAAGTTTTAAATATAAACTCTATAAAAGAAAAATAAATGGGCTATAAACCATATTTAGCTTTAGGTTTATAACCCATTTTTCTATGCTTCCCTCAAGCTATCTAAAGTAGAAAGGAAGAACTCTTTTTTCCAAAGATTTAAAGATTCTTTTTGAACTATAAAATTACTAACATCTTCTATTGCTTGATTATAATTTACTTTTTCAAATCTATCTCTAAGTAATTCTTTCACTCTATCTAAGGATAAAATCTCATCCATAGTTATTTTTCCAGTATTCTTTAGTTTATTTTCTAAATACTTCATATTAAAATGAATTCCTTTTCCAATATAAAACAAATAATCATAATAATCTCTTCCCTTAACATGATTTTTGTATTCTCTACAAATAATTGCATGAATCTTTCCTGCAAAAAGTGTTGCCTCATTAAAAACTTGTATTTCATATGGAGAAGGGAACATTCTATATTTATATTCTGTAATTCCACCTTCAGGGTTATCCATATCAATTTCAAATTTTATTTTTATCTTTTGATTTGAAAGTATATATTTTGCATCTTCATTTTTTGGAAAAAAAGTCATCATTAACATCAAAGAATTTCCTTTTAAAAAAGCACTTTGAACCTCAGAAACATTACTCTTCTTTTTTAGTTCTATATTTAAATCTATTCCATAAGATAAAAACTCTCTTTCAAGTTGTGGAAAATAATCATCTAATTTAAAATCTAAATCCTTCTTCACAAGAGCAAAATCCAAATCCTCGCTAAAACGATCTAATCCATAGAATATTCTTAAGCAAGTTCCACCATAAAATGCTGCTTTTTCAAAAAATCCTCCTCTAGATAATCCTGCCAATGCAATTTCTTGAATAATCTCTTTTATTGCATTTTCTCTTTCTAGATTATTTTTAGGGTTATATTTGCTAATCATAATTTCTAAAGCACTATTCATGATAATACTCCTTTCTAATTAAAGAAATTAATAAATCTAAATTTGTTTTATTATAAAGCTTTGCAAGTCTTAAAAGCAGTTTAAAATCACATTCGTTAAACTCATCCTCATCTATTCTTTTATCCACAAATAATAATCCCTTTAATTCATTTATGTTATGTACAACTCTCCATTTACAAAGGGAGTCACAAATAGCTTTTTCCTTAGTTGCAATTCTTGCAACATAATCATTTTCGAATATACATGTAACTCCCTCTGAAAATGCATTTTCAGGAATATCTTGATATTCATATCTACCAAAATCATTTATGAATGTTTTTCTTTTTCTTTGATTAAGAGATGCACAAGTAATAGCAACTACCTTTTCTGGAATTAAACCATAATAGCTTAATGCAAAATCAAAACTAATATAGGAAGGAGAAAGAATAATTCCTGCAAGCATATAAGGGTTTACTTCTTTAGCATCTTCATAAATTCCACGATTAATTCTACTAAAGGTTTTATTTCTTATTTCTCTTTTAATTTTATCTAAAGGATTAGCATAATTCTTATACTTATTTCTTAACATTGCAGTCGTAAATATCATATTTGCACCTCCAAATACAATTATATTGGATTTCGAGGAGAAAATCAAGCAAATTCGACTAGAAAGAAAATGCCTCAAAGAGGCATTAAGCTTTACATATAATATATTTATCTATAAGCTCTTTAGATTCATTTTGAATCAAAGAATAATCACTATCATAACCACTATAATATATCTTTAAATTATCTACATTAGATAAGATATCACTACCTATTTTTGTAACACTTTTAGGAATATATAAAGTAGCTAGCTTATTGCAATCGTAAAGGCATTTATTGCCAAGTTTAGTAACACTAGATGGTATATTTATGCTTTCTAATTTCTTACAGCCTAAAAAGGTATTTCCTTCTATTTTTGATCATTTAAGATATTTCATTTATTTTTTAGTCATTTTATTTAAAATGTCTAGTCAAAACGCAAAAATGATAATATAATAAAAAAAAGGGGTTGGTAATTTGAGTGGAAAGCAAAAATTATATGAGACATTTTCTAACTTAATAGAAAAATATACCTATAATGAAATTACCATCAAGGATTTCATAAAGGAAGCTAGAGTAAATAGAAATACCTTCTATTATCACTTTATGGATATGGATTCCTTTTTAAAAGAATACCTAGATGATGCGGTATGCTTTGACATGAGAAGCTTAATCGTAGAGAATAAATTATCTCAAGCATATAATTTATTAGTCGATTATGTTAAAGAGCATAAAAAGGTATTTATCAATATCATGCAAAGTGATAAGGGTAGAGATGTTGTCGATTATTCCTTCCATACCTCTATTCGTATGGATATTCAAAAAATACTATATGATTATGAACCAATATTAAGAATTCATCTCCCAGATGAATTCATGGTATTCTATGCTCATAGTATTGCAGATGAATATATGAGAGCCATAGAACGTCAAATCTATGACAACACCAACCCAGAAATGATGAAAAAGGTATTTGTCCTTTATGCAGATTCTATTTCATCTAAGCTCGTTCGAGTTTCTAAATTAAATCTATAATAAAAACACCATCAGTCAAATGATATGATATCTCCAAAATAGACCAATGGTGTTTTTATTATATTCCTTTATGCTGTTTGTGCTAAAGCATATATTATCCAAGAATATCTAATAATAGCCCAAGCTAGCATTGTTATACCAAAGACTAATGCTGTAATGGCTCTTCCCTTACCTATAGAACCAATAATTCCAGGTATTGCCATGGTAATTGCAATCACTGCGCGTATTCCTGTAATTATGGCAAAGGCAAGCCCTAATAATGGGATTAACGAGAATAAGCCAAAGACTAATGAAATAATTCCAAAAACTAATCCAATAATGCTAAATGGCTTACCCCAGTTTCTTCTTCTAGTTTCTTCCATAATATTCTCCTTTCTTTTCGTTCTTTTTGTCATTAAATGTCATACAATTGATTCATATTATTATACAACTGCATCTATGTTTGTTTATTTTTTTATCTATATATTTGACAAAAACATTTTTTGTGTCTACATAATTCATACAAATTATGGTATAATACCTTTCGGGTGATATTAGTATGAGCGGAAAAGAATCTTTATATAAGGCCTTTAATGCTTTAATGAAGGAAAAGCCTTTTCCTTTAATCTCAATTAGTGAGATTGTAAAAGAGGCAAACATCAATAGAAACACATTTTATTATCATTTTAAGGATATCTTTGAATTTGTTAAATCATTTTTAGAGGATGAAATTACAAATGCATTAAAAGAAAAGGTGAAAAGAAACCAATTTAATGAGGCATTCCTCATTTGGGTAGACTATTGTGAAAATCATTTAGAATTAATGAGAAATCTATTAGATCATAGTGAAACTATGCAGATTCTAATAACAATTCTACATGATGACATTAGACTCGATGTAGTTAAGGTATTACATGATTATGAATCCTTCTTACATCTAAATCTACCAGAAAAATTTATCATCTTCTTCTCTCATAATATTGTTGAAGAATACATGGCAGTACCAAAGGAAATGGTATATGATGATGTAGACGGCAATTTATTAAAGAAGGTCTTCTATTTATATGCAGATGCAATTCCAGATAAAATGATACAGGTTTCAAAAATTGATTTTTCAAATTAAAAAGGGTAATTTTACCCTTTTTTATTTTTTCTCTTTTTCTTTGATTTTTAATTCCTTCTCTTTTAATCTATATTCTTCTTTTCTTATTTTTTCTTGTCTAGCAAGCTCTATTTCTTTATTCGTTCTTTTTCTTTTAAATCCAAAGATAAGTAATACTACACCAATGGCAATCAAGGAAAAATATAAAATATTTAACCAAAGAGATTCCTTATCGACACTAGATGGTTCCTTATCTACACCAGAGCTGAATTTGCCTAAGGACATCAGTAAGATTAATCCTGCGACTGCAAAAACAACACCTAAGGCAATCATTCCAATTCTGATTTTAATAACCATACTTACCCTACTTTTTACAATATGGTATTCTGTTTCAATTTCAAGTAAGTCCTTTGGATCTGTAAGTAGGCTTATACCCTTTTGGTAGCATTGTCCTATTTTTGTATACCAAGCACTTGCAATACTATCCTTTTTCATATTTGTAGCATAATATTGCGCATCGAAATTCGAAATCGCTAAAAACATAAATTCCTTAATGCTTTCCCTTTCATTTGGAATAGGGAAGGTTTTAATTAAGGAAATTTTCTTTTCCTCATCCGTTTCTTGATTGATAGCTTGGAAGAATTCCTTAACGGAATTTCCAACCCCTCTACCTCTGATTTCTTGTCCACAGGCTGGACAGGTAATGGCATCATATTGTAATTGCGCACTACAATATGGGCATTTCTTCATTTCGGAGACACTCAAGAATTCACTTTCTTCTTTTTAGTTACTTTCATCATTTTTAGATACCTTAGTCCCACAGGCATCACAAAACTTTGCATCATCATTTAGCTTTTTACCACAATTTGAACAAAACATAATTCCTCCTTATCTCCCATAACAATAGTATATTTCAATTTTTTGACTATTTCAAATGATTAGAAAAATTGAGACATAACCTTAAAAAAGTGTCTTGATAATGCAAGAAAAAAGCACTGATTACCAGTGCTAAAATCTTATTTTTCCCATTCGATCTTTGTCTTAGGGCTAGAATACCATTCCTTTTGAAAGCCAAAGGGCTTCTTAAAGAATAATGGCTTTTTTCTTTTCATATGAATTAATTTAGGACCTGTAAAGGCATGGAAGCCAATTCTTTTTACTCCCTTTGGAATCCAAATCTCATAAAGGGAGGGACAATCTGAGAATGCCAAGGAAGCAATCGTCTTTAAATCCTTAGGAAGGATGACTTCATTTAGCTCTTTACATCCAGCAAATGCTCTAAAGCAGATTAATGTTGCATCCCTTAATTTTACCTTTTTAAGCTTCGATAAATCCATAAAATATTCTACTGGTACAGATCCACCTAATAATTCAACCTCAGCTAAGCTTTTTGGAATGTAATATATAGTTTTTTGTTTTTTATCATTCTTTGGAATAGCCAAGGAGTTTTCAAATTCATGTGTACCAAAATAGTTTACAAAGTATTTCATACCATCCGAATAAGAGGCTGGTATTGTAATTCTCCTTAAAGAGCTACAGCCACTAAAAATTCCTTTTTCAATATATGTATAGGAGCTTGCAATTTTTGCTTCTAGAAGGCTTGTACAATTTAAAAATGCATAGCTTGAAATCGTGCTAAGTCCATACCTTGCCTCTGGAAGTTCAATTCTAGTTAATGCTATACAATCCTGGAATGCATAGGATTCAATCGCCTCAAGGCTTCCTTCTATTTTAACATCCTCTAAATTACTACAGCCAAGAAAAATACTATGAGGTAATTTTTTTATATTCTTAGGAACAATAAAGGATTTTAAGCTAGAACAATTCATAAAGCAGCCTTCTCCAAACGCATTAACAGAATAAGACATATCTATTTCATTTAAGCTTGTACAATCCCTGAATGCATATTCTCCTATTGGAAAATTAAGGCCAGTGATAGAAACCCTTTTTAAATTTGTACAGCCCAAGCATGCATAAGCTTGTATGAAGGATACACCATCGAATGTAAGCTCCTCTAAGGAGGTGCAATTCATAAATGCACCTTTTCCTATACTATGTCCAACGCCAAATACAATCCTTTTTAAAGAGGTAGCATTTTTAAATGTATAATCTGGCATTAAAGAATAAAAGGAAACCTGAACCTTCTCTAAAGCATTAGGAATATAATACTTTTCTTCTTTATTACTTTCTAAGCTCGATTGATCGGCAGCATAGGATTTCTCATAAGGATGCTTACCGAAGAATGCACCTATCTTTTTCGAATTTAGGGGTGTTGCCAGTGCCCTTAAGCTACTGCAGCCAGAAAATATTGCATCCCCAAGATTTGTAATATTTCTTGGAAGCTTTATTTGCTTAAGCTTATTACAATACATAAAAGCCTCATCCCCTAGTGTATGAATATTCCTTGGAATGCTGATGGCTCTTAATCTTTTACAATAGCCAAAGGCTCTTGCACCTATTTTTTTTAATTTTTTATTTAGCTTAAAGCAATAGCAGTTAAAACAACCATAAAATGCCTCATCCCCAATGGATTCCACATTCTCGGATAATACAATCTTTTTTAGGGATGTAATATTTTTAAATGCACCACCTGAAATACTTTTTACATAATCCGGAACCTTAACATAGATAGGCTCTCCCTTTACGCCAACTAACGAATTCCCTATGATGATTAAATTTTCTTCCCTTTCCTCTACCATAGGTAAATCTACATTTGCAATCGTACTTAGAACATCAGAGGATAATTTCTTCATAGACTCCATAAAGCATGCTTTAAATACCTTTGCTAAAAGCTTTAATTGCTTATCATCTAAATTTGAAATAAATTCTTCGAAATAAGGAACATCTACATCCTCTATATGATCCTCTATATTCTTCATAAGGCGATTGATTTCTTTCCCATCTTCTCTTACTATCGCAATAAATATTTTCCTATAGGCACCCTCTAATCTTTTAATTAGATTAAATTCAGCTAAATAGGAATATTCCTCCTCATAATCAATAGCCTTATTTAGATCTATTTCGTCCTGGCAATCCGAAAAATCCATATGAGAATAATCCTGATTAAAAGCTAAAAAACGATAGAAATATAAATATGCAATAGAATCGTCCAAAGATAAGGCTGTATTGATTTCTCTTATCGCTTCATCATAGGATTCACTTTTAAATAATTCATATATTTTTTTTACTGTAATCATAAGGACTCCTTTATGAATTTAAAATCATTTACGTATTACCTTAGTATTCTTAGGGAATGCAGAATTATCAATATGATATAAGGATTTTGGTAAATATACCTTATCTAGATTGATACAATCATAAAATGCATAAGAACCAATTTGATTGATACCCTCTTCTAAGGTAACATCAACTAATCTTTGACAATGAGAAAAGCTAGAATTTAATATCATGTATATATTCGATGGAATCGTAATAGAGGATAATCTCTTACATTCACTAAAGGCATATGCACCTATATATAATACTTCCTTTGGTATTTTTACACCAACGATTGTAGTATTGGCATAAAATGCATAATGATAAATAGAATATTTATGACCAAATATAGTTTTTGGTAAGGAAGGCTCCTTATTGCTTCCTAAATAATTGATTAAGCAATATTCATGATCCTTTGCCTTTAAAATGAATTGATAATCCCCGAATGTAATTAAATGAGATTTGCCCTTCTCATTTAAATGAATCGTCTTTTGGAATAATCCTGTAGATACCTCAAATTCGTTGCCACTTAAATTAACCCAGCTTAAATTATAGATTTCTACAAGCTTCTTACAGCCGTATAATGCCCCATGCCCTATTCTTAAGACACTTTTAGGGAAGGTAATACAGGCTAAATTGGTACAATTATTAAATGCAAACGCACCAATTTCTTTGACATTAGCGCCAATTTGAATGGTGGAAATTGAGGTACAAGAATTAAATGCATCCTTACCTATAGCTAAGATATCCTCACCCATAAATACAGATTTTAATCTACTGCAACCACTAAATGCACCCTCCCCAATCGCAAGTACACCATTTGGTATTTTTACATTTTTAATTCTTGTATTATTCTTAAATGCATTTTTAAAAATAGAATATTTAAATTCCTTTATAACAGGCAATACAATATCCTCTTCTAATCCATAATAATTGAATAAATAATACTCTTTATTTACACAAACGAATTGGAAATTAGAGGCCTCAAGAATATGAGGCTTTGTGTCCATAGATGTATGAATGGCTTTCTTAAAAAAGCCATCCATGCTTACGCTAGATGAAACATCTATTTTCGATGGATTATAAATCTCAATTAAACGATCACACCCAGCTAATGCGTTCCTGCTTATACTTTTTAAAGTTGAAGGTAATACAATGGTACTAAGCCTACTACAGCCCATGAATGCACAAGAATCAATGACCTCTAGGCCATAATTGATCATTACCTTAGCTAAATTCTTACAATTTAGGAAGGCATTTTTCTTAATGGTATTTATATTTCCTGGAATAACAATAACCTTTAGGTTTTCCTCATCTTCAAATGCATTTTGATATATATCATAGGAATGATCCTTAATAGAATCAGGTAGTGTAAGCATAGAATCATTTCCAATATAATTGATTAAATAATACTGATTCTTTGCAGATATAAACTGGCAATCCTTGAATGTAACAATATGGCTTGCGCCTCTATTTGTATTATGAATCATAGGAATGAAATAATTATTTGAAAAATCCTTTTGATTTATAAATACATTGCTTGGATTATAAATTTCAACAAGCTTCATACAGCCATATAAGGCCTCATTTCCTATTTTTCTTAAGCTATTTGGGAAATGAATGGAGGTAAGCTTTTTACAGCCAGAAAACGCATGCTCTCCAATTTCTTCTAAGCCTTCACTAAAGGTAATAGAAACTAAATTTTTGCAATCACGGAAAGCCTCTTTTTCGATTCTTTTTACACTAGATGGAATATATACCGATTTAATATTTTCTCCCATAAAAAGGCCTTTTGGAATCACCTTTGTTTTATCTGGTATTACAACATTTAAATCGGATATACAATATTTGATTAAGACACCTTCCTTAATCTCAATTTCATTATTACCTATGACATAATGACCTTCAGTGATTCTCCTTTCACCAAAAGGATGATCTAAATGATAAATATCATCATTGATATCATTTGTAATCAAATAAAAGCTAGAATTCTCTAAGGTAGAGCTTAATTTTATATAACAATTCTTTAATTTTTCTAATCCTGCCAAATTCTTATTTGATGCATTTATAGAATTATAAATCTTCTTTATTGCAATTAGGGTTAGTCTAATTTGTAATTCATCATTTAAAGCTAAAATATAATTTTCTAAATCACTATAAAAGGATTCATCTAATATAGATATTTTCTCATTTATAGCAGATATAAATCTATCCTTTTCCATTCGATTTGCATAAATAAAAATAGCTCTTAATTTTTTATCTAATTCTCTGAAAAAGAAATATTCATTACTATAAGAATATTCATCTAAAGCCTTATTCTTTTCAAGCTCTCTGGCTTTAGCTAAATCCATTTCATCTACAAGATCATTAAAATCCATATGGAAATAATCATGATTTAGGGCTAAAAAACGATAAAAATAATACATAGCATTATCATCTTCAGCATCTAAAGACTTATTGAGTTCTGTATAAAGGCCATCATAGTCTTCTAATTTTAAATATTTATGAATATCTGATAAAGATATCATGATTACCTCCCAAAAATAAAAAACATTAAATTGTATTACTCATTACTAAAGCTACAGTAAAAATGAAAAATATAAATATACAGCATACTAAAGCGGGACCAGACCCATTGGTCATACGGTCTTCTCTTTTTCTTCCAACAATAGCTGAGATAAAAGGGAAAAAGCTCAATAGGAATATAATCTCAAGTATGACAAAGAATGGGAATGAGTTATAATAATTTGAAGTTCTAACCACCACAAACACAAAAAAGAATATAAGCATTAATATAAAAAGCCAAATAGAAAATTTCTTAATATTAATTCCTAATACCTTCATATATTTTGGAGCTTCTTTTACAGGCTCAAATCGAGTTCCACTATCTTGCATTAAGCTAGAATAGGATTTAGAATCTAATTCTTGATTGGAATTATTACTATATCCATGTATATAATCTTCTTTCTCATCATATTCTAGATCATCACCATCTAAAGGTTCAAATGCAGCATTAGATTCTTCATCTTCATCTACTTCTTCATCTTCATCTATTTCTTCATCTTCATCTACTTTATATTGAGGAATATAATGGATAAACCATTCAAGATTATTTAGGAAGCCTTCTCTTCTTACCTCAAAAGGAATACTCTCTTTAATTCTATCCCATTCATCATCTTGCAAAATAAAGTGTAAGAAATCATATACCTCATTCTTTTCCTTTTGTGTCTTTAATTCACTTTCTCTTTTATTAATTACTTTACTTAGCTCTTGATTTGAAATCTCATCAACAAAGTCAGAAACCTGTTTTAAATCATCAAAATACTGTGTTATGAAATAAGAGATCTGCAAATCTATTTTGGATTGGAATACATCCAATGAAGATTCAATAATATTTGCCTCAATGGCCTTTTCATTTAAAGTATTTAATATATCTAGTACGCCTTTTTCTTTCGTTACTATATATAAAATATTTAATGCTAATATATTTAAATATACGATTTCAGGCTTTATTCTTATCGTAACTAAATAATCTAGATTACTATAAAAATCATTCTCATCTGAAGAATTACAAATGAGCTTTGTTGGCTTAAAATCATATGCATCAAGACATTCTGATAATTTAATAAAATTACCTCTACTTGCATAGGTAAAGAATTTTCTTAAATTTGGATCTAAAGCCCTATAAAAGCTATATTCCGATTCAAAAAACATTCTTAATCTTTTATTGGATAAATCCATAGCACGATTTAAATCCATTTCGTTATGGACATTATCAAAATCTACATTTGCATAATCCTTGTTTTCAGCTAAATATAAATAATAAAACCATTCTGCATTCGAAGAATCCTCCTGTAATGCATTCCTAAGCTTTTTAGCTGCTTCCTCATATAATTCCTTTTGAAAGTATTCTTCAATTTCTTGCTTTGTCATGATTTAACCTCTTACTATCCATTTATATGGACTTTACCAACCATAATGTATTGCCATAGTTACAATAATACCAATGAAATCTATCTCAATTCCAATAGAACAAAAAATAATTGCCGGAATAGAACCATTCACTCTTCTATCCTGGCGAGTTACTCCAACAATTCCACAAATGAGAGTAACTATTTTTATAAAAGTAGTTATAACAATAAGTGAAACTATCACAGCTTGACCACCATTTGCAGCATTTATTATTAAGAATATAAATGATAAAACAAATAATACTATAGAAAAGCCCTTTATATTTATACCAAATACCTTCATATAGCTTGGAGAATTTTTGTTCTCACTTGGGGTATTTACCATACCCTTGGGCTCTTCCCTTTTTATAGGAGCCGCAGGCTCTGGCTTTCTTTCAAAGCTTTGTGCTTGGTATACATAAGGCTTCTCTTCAACTTTTTTTAATATTGGAGCTTCCTCTTTCTTTGGCTCTGGCTTTCTTTCTTCTATAACTACTTTATTCTTATTATTATCCTTTTTGTTTAAAAAAGAATGAAGACTTTCTTTAATTTCTTCCTTTGTATGGAATAGCTTTAATTCGCTAGATTCCATATTGGCATCCTTAGCCTTTTCCTTTAAGGTATTCCAAACACTTAAGACATCCTCTTCTCTTGTTACAATATATAAAATATTTAAAGCTAATAGATTTAAATAAACAATTTCAGGCTTTATTCTTAT
>JAFPIE010000076.1 GCA_017388605.1 Acholeplasmatales bacterium
ATATAAAGATCTATCAAATTTGCCAACGGCATTGGCAAAATTGCCATGGACACATAATTCAATATTAGTTGAACGCATAAGTGATGTCCAACGTTTGTTGGACTTTTTGTCTCTTTTTAATCATTTTTGTGATAAGAGAGACCAAATTGATTGAAAAATAACAATATTTATTTTATAATTTACTAAAGGGACTGTTATGTTTAAAGTTAACAAGGAGGGGATTTAAGTGCAAGAAACAAATAGCGCTTTTTTGGAATTTCTAAAGAAATTCTGGGGCTGGATTAGAGACCTACTTGGATTTAGAAGAAATTCCAAATATGTTTCGAATCATTTAAATGAAGCAAATATAAGAAGCTCAATATATATGTGCTTTGTTATATTGGTAATAGAAATATGGATGATTATTCGTAGTACAAACAAATATGTTATTCCAGCAATAGAATCTGGTACAAATTGGTTTGATGCTCTATTCTCTAATACTTCGTTATTCTTCTTGTTTATTATTGCATCTGTTGCAATGCTAACATTCGGAGTATTCTATTTAGATAAGAAGGAAAGAAGAAGAGATTATGTGGTTCCATTCATTTTCGGTGGAGCACTAATTTTATATTCCTTATTCCTTATTAAGGAAATATCTCAATTTAAACGATGGGATACTCTATATTATAGAATAAGTAATGAGGGTGTAATAGGATTTTATATATTCGCATTCCTACTTGGTGTTTTCATTTTACTTCATACGATATTTAAAATAAAAAATAAAAGAAATAGTCATTATCTATCCATTGCGGTAGTTGTATCCTTCGCATTTATGTGCCTAGCCTTTGGTATTAAGGTTGGATATACAGATTTTTTCTCTAAGTTTAGATATGGAACAGGTCTTCCTGCAAATGCTGGATATATAGTAAATAATCAGGATGTGATTGACTATTCTTCAAGCTTTGAAATAAAATCTATGCTATGCTTCTTAACCATGGTACTATATGTAGGCTGTCTACTTATTTGGAAGCCATATATTTCTATTGCAATGCTTACTACATTCTTTATGGGATTCTATGTTTTACTTGATGCTGATGCGCAAAATAGAATTTTTGCCGATGGTGAAAAGGTAAACTACATTACCTTCTTAATTTCCTTAACGGTTGTAACAGTATCTATTTACCAGCAGAGATTAAGAGAAGGAAAGAAGAGCGAGGAACTTGAAAGAATCGCTATTTATGATGATACAACAGGTATTCATAACCTACACTATTTCACAAGTGAGGTTAAAGCCTTAATGGATGATCCTTCTGTTGAAATGGCAGAATATAAATTCTTATTTATTAATATTGAAAACTTTAAAACCTTCAATGACCAAATGGGATTCCAGGAGGGTAATATATTCTTAAAATCCTTCGCAAAAAGCTTAGAGAATATCTTCTCTGAGGCTTTAGTTTCCCGTCAGGCCGATGACCATTTTGCAGTACTTACGAAATGTATTGACCTAGATGAAAGATTAATTCAATTAAAGGATGTATTAAGAGAATTATCTAAGGATGTATATCTAGAGCTTAAGGTTGGTGGATACGTATCTATAAGAGATAAGGAAGACCCAAGAAGAGCCTTAGATAAGGCAAGATATGCCAGTGGCTTAATTAGGAAAAAATATGGTGTTTATTATAGTGAATATGATGATAATATTCATAATAAATATCATAAGAGACAATATATTGTAAACCATATTGATCAAGCAGTTGCTGAAGGCTGGGTTAAGGCATTCTACCAGCCAGTTGTATGGAGTGAGAATAATGAATTATGTGGATGTGAAGCACTAGCTCGATGGATTGATCCAATCTATGGATTCCTATCTCCTGGTGAATTCATTCCAATCCTTGAGGAGCATAGATTAATTCATAAGCTTGATGCAGCAATCTTTGAGATTGTATGTAAGGATATAAGAGATGCAATGGATAATGGTAAGAAATTTGTACCAGTATCCTTAAACTTCTCAAGATTAGATTTTGAATTAATGGATGCAGTTAAGGTATTAAATGATTTAGTAGAAAAATATAATGTACCAAAGGATTATATCCATGTTGAGGTAACAGAAAGTGCCTTAACCGATAATCTAAATCTATTAAGAGATGCAATGGACAAGTTCCATGCCCTAGGCTATGCTATATGGCTAGATGATTTTGGTTCTGGCTATTCATCCTTAAATGTATTAAAGGATTATAAATTTGATGTATTAAAGATTGATATGAAGTTCTTATCAAGCTTTGAAACAAATCCAAAATCAAAGGATATCATCCAATGTGTAGTTGACCTTGCAAAGAAGGTTGACATGAAGACATTAACTGAGGGTGTAGAAACCAAGGAGCAAGCAGAATTCTTGAAGCTTGTTGGCTGTGGTAGACTACAAGGCTACCTATTCGGTAAGCCATTACCTATAGCGGATATTTATCAAGGCATTGAAAGTGGTAAATATATTGTTTCTGATACAATAATCTAAGAAGAAGGCCTTCGGGCCTTCTTTTTACAAAAGGAGTGTTTTTATGGATAAAAATAATGAATTATTCATATTCTTATATAAAAAGCTAGAATCTATTTTAGCCTGCACGGTAAAGGCTAGGCCTCAGGATTCCCCTATTTGGGTTTTTGAAAATGAGCTCAAGAAAAGTGATGATGCAAAGAAAAAGGCTAGGGCAGAAAAATATCTAATCGTACGTACGATGAGGAATATTTTAACGCATGATGATTTAGGTAATGATGGCCCATTTGTAGTTAATGAGGATACAATAAAATTCCTAGAAGAGGAAATAAGATTACTTGAGGAGCAAAAATGTGCCATTGATGTATGTGTACCATTTTCATCCCTATTATATGCAACAAAGAATTCCTTAGTTACAAGTATTGCATCCCGTATGCTAGAGAAGGGGATTACCAATGTACCTATCCTAGAGGAAAAAAAGGTTGTTGGTATGTTTAATGGTAAGGCCTTCATTCACATTATGAAAAGTAGAAGGGGAGTAACCATTAATGAGGGAACGAAGATGAAGGATATTCGTCAATTCCTATATTTAGATATGAATGATGGAATCCGTTATGAATTTGTAGCTAAAAACACTAAGGTAGATATATTAGCTCAGGTATTTAAAAGAAACAATAAGGGTAAGGTTGAGCTTTTAATTGTCACAGAAACAGGAAATAAATATGAACCTATTTTAGGTGTTATATCCCCTCATGATATCTTAGATAAGGCATAATGAAAATAGCAATTCCAAAAATTTTGGAATTGCTTTTTTCTTCCATTAAGTTATGATATAATATCTTTTGTTTTAGGAGGTATATTATGCAAGAAGATAATAATGAAATAAGAAATACCTCTTTTAGAAATGAAGAAATATTAGATCATGGGGATGAGATATTTCAAGAGGGTGATGAAATATATAAATCCTTAGAGCTTTTAGATTATAAGGAGTATTTTTCTTATGATACAAGGGTAAAGAAAAAATCAAAAATGATAGGTCAAATTACAGGTATAGGATTATCTAGTGCAGGGCTATTAACCTTCTTGGTTGCGGTAATTTTATCTATGGTTGCAACGAATCCCTTTCATCCTGAGGTATATGAACCTACATTTAAAATAGATACGATATGGAATAGCCTAGAATATAGCTTTGAATATAAAAACCCATTTGGGGTGAATTTATATGTGGATTTAGAAAATGATAATAAAGAATCCTTTAATAAAACATTAGTTAAAGAAAAGAATAAATTTAGTGGAATATTTGAGGATATAGATATGAATATAGATTATACCTTTGTCGTATACCAGGAGCAATATAATTCTAAGGTATATTATTATACAAAAAGACTAAAGGATATTAGATGAGGTACTTATGGAAGCTAAGAAAAAACCAACAAAGAAAAAAATGAAGGTACAAGAAAAATTAATAGAAATTCAAACGAAGGAGCAAAAGGGTAGAAGAAGAAAAAGAAGATTCAGAAAAGCTCGTGCTTGGTTCTTTGCTACTCTCGGTGTAGGAATCGTTATTCTTTTATTGTTCTCTAAAAACTTCTTTGGTATTGATTTATTAAATAAGGGTGAGGAGGATTCCTACATTCAAACCATTGGACAATGGTTTATGGATTCCCGTGCCTCATGGGCACATACAGCATTAACGATTGTATTAACCCTACTTGCTATATTCCTACTTAAGGTAATAAGAAGAGGCATTGGAATGAAGAATAAAAAGATTGCAACCTTCATTTCCCTATCCTTTTCCTTACTTAAATGGGTTATTATCATTGCTGCAGTCATTCGCATATTAATGGTTTGGGGAGTGGATGTATTAACCATTCTTGCAGGACTTGGAATTGTTGCTTTAATTATTGGTTTAGGCTGTCAATCCCTAATTAGTGATATTGTTGCAGGTATCTTCTTAGTTGTAGATAATGCATTTGAGGTTGGAGATATTGTAGTCATTGATGGCTTTAGAGGTCATGTAAAGGAAATTGGCTTAAAATCTACGAAATTCGAAGATGAGGGTGGAAACATTAAGCTAATCCAAAACTCAGATATCGCAACCGTAGTAAATCTAACAAATTCTTATTCTCTAGCCATTAATGAAATTGGTATTGGCTATAACGAAAGCATTAAAAAGGTGGAAGCCTTAATTGCTGAAAACATGGATGAGATTGTATATGGTATTCATGGCATCATAAAGGGACCATTCTATAA
>JAFPIE010000077.1 GCA_017388605.1 Acholeplasmatales bacterium
ATTCGTATAAATTAAACGAATATTATTAAATGCATTATATTCTATATTCTTTACTGTACTAGGAATAAAAACAACTAAATTTGTATTTGAAAAAGCATAGGAAGCTATTGTTTCAAGTGAAGATGGTAAATCAATAGTATCTAATGAAGTACAGCCATAAAAAGCATTGGATTGTATAGTTTTTAAGCCAAGAGGTAAATTTATTTTATTTAAGCTTTCACATTTCTTAAATGCATCTTCTTCAATTACTTCCAAACCCTCTTGAATTTCTACTTCCTCTAAGCTTATACATGAATGGAATGCACTAGAAGATATTTTAGTAAGTCCCTTAGGAAGTACGACTTTCTTTAAATTATTGCAATTACAAAATGCATCTGAAAAGGAATCAATTCCTTCTGGAAGTTCTATTTCTTTTAAGCTATCACAACCTGCAAAAGCTAGAGTTTTGATTGTTTTTAGTCCCTTAGGGAATGTTATCTTATCAAGGTTAGAACAATGAAAAAACATTTGGCTTGAAATAGTTGTTATTCCATCTTCAAATACAACTTCTTCTAAACTTATGCATCCAGAAAATACTGCATCTTGGATTGTAGTAACACTCTTAGGTATAACAATCTTTTTTATACCAGTATTTTTAAATGCAGATTGTCCTAAGAATTCTAATCCTTCGTTTAAGGTTACAGATTCTAAAGTTTTCACATCCTTAAAGGCTAAGGCGTCAATTTTTTTAACTGTCTTAGGAAGTACAATACTTTTTAGGCTTGTTTTTTCAAAAGCCCATACTCCTATATATTCTAATCCTTCATTTAATGTAATGGATTCTAATGTGTTAACATTTTTAAATGCATATTCTTCAATTCGCTTTATAGAAGATGGAACAACAATATTTTTTAAATTTTTTGGAGTTCCTATGCTTTCAATTCTTTCGACAGGAAATAATACCCCTTCATATGAAACTGCCTCTGGAATAATTAAGCTTTCTTTATTTCCATAATATTTATATAGACTTAAATAATCAGAATTTGTACCTTTGGTAAATAACATTTCACCATAACTTACTGAGAATGTTACATTATGGTATTCACTAATCGTATTTAACTTAGGAGTAGTTATTGTTTCTTTTGATAATTCAATACCGCATACATCACAATAAGTAACTAAATCATAAGAACCAGTAGAATCATATGTTGCTTCTACGATATTTTCTTTCACTGGAGTTCCCTCTTTATGATCTAACAAGGGAATATCTACTTCTTTTGTTTGAGTTTCAAATGCTAGAGTACTAAATTCAGCTGTATATAGCTTAACACCTTTATTTTTACATGTTGCAGGTGTTTTAATTCCTGCAGTTGTAAATACAGTTTCCATCTCTGAAACATTACAATTCTCACATACTCTTGTTGCAGTACATGTAGTATTATCACTACTCCAAGTGTATGTAGTAGATGCATAAGAGTGATGAAGTTGAGGGATAGTTAATTTCTCAAAAGAAACTTCATTGTTATCATTATCAAAATATTTACCACAGGATTCACAATAATCATATTCATCATGACCTAAAGCATCACATTTTGGAGCTAAATAATCCACATGAATTAAATCATGCTGATGAACTATTGTCGTTTCTGTTGTTGTGGGATTTTCACTAGTTGTAGTTTCTGTAGTTGTCTCATCTATAGTAGATGTAGTTGTCTCATCTATAGTAGATGTAGTTGTTTCATCTATAGTAGATGTTGTTTCATTATTGCTATTTGAAGATGATAAGATTCCATCACTTGAACAAGATGTTAACGCAACTATTAAGCTTGCTCCAATAGCTGCAAAAATTTTTTTATTCTTTCTCATACTTTCCCTCCCATTTTTATAACAGCAATATTATTATAATGTTTAAAAATAAATTTTCAAGTATATATATGTACATATATATTAAAAAAAGAGCCAAAAAATTGGCTCAATACTTAAATCACATTTTTAATCTTTAAAATCATCATAAGGGCTTGTAAACTGGGGATTCTCCTTCCAATTTACATAAGCGTAATTCCCTTTTCTATGAACTAAAATATCACATGGTCTATTTATTCTATTATAATATAATTCTTCAATTGCAATCTTATTTCTTACAGTTTCCATTTGATCATTTTTAAATTCAATAATCATTATATAATCATAATAGCCTTCACAACCTGCACCATATGGTCTTCCTCTATAATATAAGGCTACAGATTTATATACTTTAACAATTCTTGCCATTGCTTTTTTACCATTTAGGGCAACATATTTTCTTCTTTCCCAAATAAAATTTGGAATAAACAAGAATAAAAACATTAAAAATAGAGCCGTAGAAAGAAGCATAAATACAAAAAAAGCATACTCCAAATTTGCGACCTTTAAAAAATAGAGTGGTGTAAATATTACCATACCCAAAAATGAGATTGGCATTCCAATAATTGCTGCATGCAAATAGGATAGATTTCCGCCAATACGATATTGCTCAACTTCCATAATAATCTCCTCAAAAATAATCTTAAGCCTATTATATCATATTAAATAATCCTGTAAAGATAAAAAAAGAGCCAACAAACCCATGTTGGCTCTTCAGAATTAACGGTTCATGTTTAATTCCTTATCGATATTATAAAGCTTCTTCTTGTACTTCTCAATCTTATCCTCAATTGGATTTAAACGAGATGCAAGCTCACGCTTCTTTGTAACGATTTGCTTACGTACCTTAGTTAATTCATCCATGTGCTGTGCACGCTCTTTGTTAGATAATGTAGGATTATCCTTTAATACCTGTAGGCGGATTGCTTCAGATTCAAGCTTCTTTAAATCATTTAATTCTTTCATCTTTAGCTTAGAGTTCTCAAGCTCGAAGATTTCGTGGTCTAGGCGATCACGCTCTTCAAGTAGCTTTTGCTTCTCTTCTTGGTGAGTTTCCCAGTAAGCCTCATTCTTAAGCTTTTGGTCAACTCTATCACGCTTACGAATATCAACGAACTTATCATCAAGCTTCTTCTTAGCCTGACCAATCTTTTCAAGTCTGATATTTTGTTCAGACATAGAGCATTTTACAGATTCCTTAATCTTAGTACCTGATACCTTATGTCCACAGTTACGAATAATTGCTTCATGCATCTTAACGATGTTTGAAAGAATGGCAGTAACTGTACCATGCTTTTTAGCAATGTCCATCAAATAATCCCATGCATTGATACATGCATCCTGTGTTGCAACAAACTTAGCGTATGCTGCGTCTGTTTGGGTTTCAGCCTTCTTACCGAAATCCTGAATACCTTTTTTGGATACAGCGGTAACAACTGCACTGACATTCGATGCTAACTTATCCTCATAAGCGACAATGTCAACTCCAAACGTCTGATTTGCTTGACGAATAATTGGGTCAACAACATCGACTGTTTCCTTTACTTTTGCAAAATTCTCATCAGAAGGGTTTCTTCTAAACTCTGCACTTGCTCTTAAAACATATGCAACCATAGTATCAATTACATTCTGTCTTACTGTGAATTGATAATCCTCGAAATCTGCTTCTCCAGCATTTTGAAGTGCTGTATTCCAGCAGTTAATACATTCCTTAAAACGGAAATTCGTTGGGGTTGTCTGCTTACCTGCACAGTTACCCTTCATAATCCATGCATCGGAATTGGTTGCATCTAGCTCAATGACACGGTTTGCATAATTTTCTGCATCTACATAATTTTCAGAATCATACGCATTTTGAGAAAGTATAAATAAATTCTCAATCATCTGAGCTGTGCCTACTCCTACAGTATTTGTAAGATCTGGCTGTTTTTGAGTTGGTTGTACCTTCTTAGGTGCTGCTGCTACTTGAGGTTTAGTAGGGGTTGGTCGCATAACGACAACCTTCTTAACTGGAGCAGGCTGACCTGGTTTACCGGCTTTTTCTTGAGCTTCTGGCTCGCCCGGTTTTTTGACTTGCGAAATTATACGTTTCGCAGCCTGTGAATCATGAGTTTGTCCGGCAGGTTTTCCTACAACGACCTTACGCACAATGGTAGGGCCTTTAGGTACTGCAACCGGTGTTTCATCCTCATACGATTCGTTTGCTGGTGCTTCTACATTTTGTGTTGATTTTTTACCGCTCGGCTCATCTGGTACTTCCACGAACATTCCTCGTGCTTCTTCAATAGTGTACTTTGCACCACATACCTGGCATTCAAACATACCGGCAAGCTTGACAAAGTCGGATTCGCCACACAAATCACAAACTATCTTTTTCATCGGTTTTCTCCTTCTATAAAATTTTTTTAATGGTTACTCTTCCTTGGCAGTTACCCTATAGTATTTTGGACGAGAGTATGTCTTTTTTTAGGGAATAACTGAGTACTGCAAAATGGGCAATATCACGCAGGATTATTAAGCTTTTGAAGCACCGAGGTCTTAATAATTGCGCTTATTATTAATTAAGGTTTGCGTTTGCAGACTTGTGCATTAAGCACGCGTTATTATGTTAGGGACTGCAACTCCTAGAAAACTAGGATTTTCTATTTTATGGCGCACGAAAGACAAAAGTGCGTAATTCCATAATTATCCTTATTATACCCCATTATGAAAACCTTTTCAAGAAGATAATTTTTACTATCACTGTTATTACCAAACTATCGCTGTTATTTAGTCAAAATAAAAGAAAAAGGTAAGCATTTTTGCTTACCTTGCTGCATATTCTAGAGGAATATTGTATGTTTTTTCATAAATATCCTTCCATAAGGAATAATTCTCTTGCATCAAATAATTAATTTGCTGCTTAGAATTTTCTTCCTTATTCGCATAAATTGGCTTCCCAATGTGAATGGTATATTCCTGAACCTTAAATCCATTCGAATCAATTACATCAGAATCCTCCATTGTAATAAAGCATGGTACTACAGGTACATTGCTCTTTACAGCGAATTGGAAGGCACCCTTTTGAAGTGGCTTTGGCTTTTTATAATTCCACCACATCGATTGCTCTGGATATACTAATACAAAATTACCCTTTTCAAGTAATTCATTCGTGGATTTCATAAATTGCTGCATAGCCTTCATATTCGTAGCTAAAGGTAGAGTATAGCAATTTCTCATTAAAAATCCATAGAATCCTGGGAAGCTTGTATAATTTCCTTCACGAATGACACGGTAGAATCTTCTTTTCTTTCGATCCTTCTTATTGATACATGCTTCATATGCAACCTGTATTGCGAAGGAATCTAGGGCGTTGAAATGATTACATGTAAGAATAGCACCACTATCTAAATCTCTTAGATTCTCAATTCCTTCAATATCCTTAATAATCATTTGCTTATTACGGATAATTTTATTTAAGAATCTTCTTGCAATAAAGTATGCTGCCTTAGTCTTAAGCTTAGATGTAACCTTCTTCTTTAGATAGTCAACCTCGCCAGGTAGAATCTCTCTACTGGGAGGATCTTGCTCAACATCCTCAGAAAATCTTCCTTCAAGCTCGTATTCTCTAATTTTCTTCATAATTCTTAAGCGGTCAATGGAATGTACAGCAATTTCACCCTTCTTAAGAAGCTTCATATAAGAATCCTCTCTTGCTGTTTCATTTATGGCTAATGCCTCAAGGCTCTTAGCCTGCTCCATATCTCTTAAAACCTGCTCTTCAGAATAATTCTTTTGAATATCCTTAATTTCACCATAGCCTGGTGTCATTACAGCATATTTCCAAAAGAAGCTACCTAAAGGTCCATTCTTCATATGCCAAGGCTTACCCCACATAATATAATGGATCATATTGATTTCTTCATCCTTATATTTAATTTCACCATAGATTTCAACATTCCATGAATTATCAATCCATAAAACCTTATGGTTACAAATTACATTTAAATAATCCTCATCCTGAGTAACCTGGAATCTATATACTCCAAGTAAATTGATGAATTGATCTAATACACAATCCTCTCTAAACTTTTTACAGTTAATGAGCATTAATCCTGCATTGAAGAATTCATTTCTATTAACGCCACATACCTCTTCTACATATTTACCATAGCATTCAGTTTGAAGCATTGCCTGCTCATTACAAGCACCACAGTAATAATCTTCAATATTATGGGAATAGAATTTAGATATATCGCCTAATACGATAGTATCTGAATCAATATAGATGGCTTTATCATATTCTTCAAACATTTCTGCGATGAAGAAACGGAAATAGGTTGTCTTATTGTAATAATCTCTAACAGGTAATCTAGATTCAATAGAATCATAATAGCTAGATACATCTACATACTCAACAGTAAATCCATCCCTTTTTACACTTTTATATTTCTTTTTTGTTTCATCTTTAATATCTGTATTTAAAATGTATACTCTATATTCATAATCTTTGGATGCATTTTCCATAATGGACTTTAAAGTAACCATTGTGAACTTTACATATTTATCATCACATGCGAAGAATATAGGTACGATTCCTTTTGAAGTCTTCATAAAATACCTCCTTGGTTTTTTAAACCTCCTGAATAATAAAACAATATATCTCTACTGTCAATAATTTATAAGGCTACAGTGAATTCTACTTAAATTCTACCCAAAAAATAGGACTCTACTCACAGTAGAATTTGAATTATACCCCTATTTTTTGCGGGAAAAATGGGGTATAATATAAATATGAGTGATTTAAAGCAGCTTATAGCTCAAAATTTAGTAGAGCTAAGAAAATCTAGAAAATATACACAACAGGACATAGCCAATATGGTTCAATACTCTGATAAAGCCGTATCAAAGTGGGAGAAAGGAGAATCATTACCAGATATTGAAGTCTTATATCAGATATGTAACATATATGGTGTAACCCTAGATTACCTAACCCATGATGGATCCTATGATGAGAAAAAGGAATATGTCATTCCTGAATCGGAATTCAGAAATCGAATTATCATTACTCTTCTTTTTTCATCTATTATTTGGATGGGTGTAATCATTGTGTACGTATATCAAAATTTGTACCAGAATTTTAACAACTGGACCATTTTCGTATGGGCCTTACCAGCAAACTGTATTCTTCTTTGGTTTTTCAATATGAAATGGGGAAGAAGAAAATGGTTCATCTATATAGGCTCTGTATTCGTATGGACCCTTATAGCTGGCCTATATTTACAAATATTAGTTTCAAGTAGCTATCAATACAATTATTGGATGCTATTCTTAATTGGTATTCCAATACAAATTGCATTAGGTTTATTAACCCAATTAAGACATTATTAAAAACGAAGTCCCAAGGGACTTCTTTTTTATTCTTGTAGAAGGACCTTGTGATAATTAATAATATCTAAATGATAATATCCTCTAACCTCTTCTATTACCTCACTATATGTCTTTAGTGCTTTTTTATCTAATGGATCCTGTAAGATAATCTTTACACCATAATAATTACATATCGATACAATTTCCATTAAATTTCTTTTAAATTCCTCTTTTGTCTTATTTAATGCATAATCTCCTTCACCTAAGGAAATTACACATGCATTAAAGCTATCAACCTTAAGGAATGCCTTAATAAGGAGTAATGCTTCACTAGAGGAAAGATTCTTCTTGGAAAGATTATAAACCTCATACTTCTTATATAGCATTCTTAAATAATATTCATTGGATATATAATATAATCCATTTGTAATATATTCTCTTAAATAATGGCTACAACCAGCCACAAGAATTCTTTTTTCCATAGCGACACGCTCCTTATTATAAAACTATTTCATCTAGTTTTCGATACTATATTAAACCAATTTTAAAAACTTGTCAACTATTTTTGACTTATTTTTATTGTAATTTTAACAATAGCGTGATAAAATTAGAATAATCAATCGAGGTGTTAACTATGGACAGCATAAAGAAAGCTTTAGAAAATTGGATGAACGAACTTAATAATTTTAGCTTTAAGGATTATGAAGCATTACCAGATTTAGATTTATATATGGATCAGGTTATTCAATTCCTAGATAAGCAATTATATATTTTCCAAACCTCTACTATGGATAAGCAAATTACCCCATCTATGATTAACAATTATGTAAAGGGTGAGGTTTTACCTTCTCCTATTGCTAAAAAATACAATAAGGAGCATTTAGCTCTTATTGAAGAGATTTGTACATTAAAGCAGGTATTATCCATTGCTGAGGTAAAGCAGATTATTGATTCTGAATATAAGGATTCCTTAGTAAAGGCTGAAATATTCAATAAATTTAATCGCTTAAATAATGAAAAGATTGAAGCATCTGTCCTAGAAGCATTCAAGCATTTAAATGATATTGAAGAAAATGATACACAAGCATTAACCGAGCTTGCGATGGATTTTGCGATGACGGCAAATACCTATATTCAAATCTCTAAGCGTATCCTATATCTAATTCGTGCATATGAAATTGCAGAAAAGGCGAAAGAGGCTATGGAAAAGAGAAAAGAAAAGAAAGATAAAAAGGAAGATAAGGATGACGCATTAGAAGACAATGCTTCTTCTTCTGACATTCAAGAATAAATAAAAGACTGTGAAGAACTTCTAAAGTGAAGTGGTACCAATTTAGTAGACAGTTTTAAAAAAAAGGGTACTAAGATAATTTCATAAGAAGTAAAATATGGTTACTAACATTAATAAGTTGGTAACCATTTTTATATGAAAGGATCTTAAATTTATGAATATTATAAAATCATTAGATGTGTTTAAAGAATACTGTGAAGGATTAGCTTTACCTAGTTATATTAAAGAATATGTATCTAGATTATCAGATGATGAATATGATGGATTCTATATTCAAGTTAAAGAAGCTATGTCGTATTTAATTGATAAGGATTATCTCATCTATAAGATGTATTGGATTATGAAATATCCTTGGAAGGATTTATGTGAGTGTTTATTTGAGGAATTATTCAATAATCTAGAAGGATTTGATTTATCACATATTATATCAGAAGATAATTATGATAAATTATATGCTAAATACTTTTCTTCTTTGAAGGAAGCTCTTTTAGATTAATTGGATATTGTCCAGTAATTGAATAATTATAATATTCTGATGGTGTTAGATATGTTAAATCCCATTGTGGTCTATCGTTATTATAATAATCAATGTAATCTGATATTATCTTTTTAACTTCATCAAACATATTACAACTAGTAATATCTATTTCATCTTTCATATGTCCAAAGAATGATTCTTGTGGGGCATTATCCCAACAATTCGCTTTCCTAGACATAGATTGTCGTAACTCATTATCATGTAATAACTGTTTAAATGAATATGCTTTATAATGAAAGCCTTGGTCTGAATGAATCAAGGCATTTTGTGGTATTTCATGCTTATGATTACTCATACACATTTTTACTGTATCTAAAACAAAATCCTCTTCCATAGAAGAACTAACGGCATAACTTAATATCTCATTTGTATATGCGTCTTTCATTACTGATACATAACATTTTTGACAATTGCCATAAAATAAATATGTAATGTCAGTTAATATAACATATCTTGGCCCCATATCCTTAAAATGTCGCTTCAAAACATTAGGAGCCACAGTGCTTTCGTCTAATGCTTTAGCCATTTGTTTATATGGGTTAGCCTTTCTAATTGGGCAAAATAACTTATATTTATTCATAAGTCTTCGTATTTTATTTCGACTCATAGGATGACCATTCCTTAATAATCTCATAAAAAGTGATCGACTACCCTTTTATAGCCTCTATGATTATATGCTTCCAATATGTATTCAAAATCTTCTCTATCAGATAACTCTTTATTAGTAGGCAGTTTAATTCTATTTAAATATTTATAAAATCCTGATCTAGATACTTGTGCCCACTC
>JAFPIE010000078.1 GCA_017388605.1 Acholeplasmatales bacterium
AATTATTAAATAAGGCTAAGGAAAATAATATAAGTCAAATCATAGTTGGTTGGAATAAAGGAATAAAAACTGGTGGAATCAAAAATGAAAGCCTAAAAGGAAAGAAAAGGGCTAAGACCAACCAGAAATTTATTTCTTTACCAATATCTAAATTTAAAAATAAGCTTATATTAAAGGCATTAGAATATGGAATTAATATAATTGAGATTAATGAATCATATACATCAGTATCATCATTTTATGATAATGATGAAATAGAAAAGGATAATCCAAGAAGTGGTAAAAGAATTAAAAGAGGATTATATAAAAGAAAAGACGGCACAATAATCAACGCTGATATAAATGCCGCCTTAAATATGATTAAAAAGTATAAACGTAACTCAAATGATACTGTAATAAAGTATTTGATGAGTAGTGGTCTAACAATACCTTATAGAGTATATGTAAATATGTAGAAATACATTACATATAAATTCGTTAAAATATGAGTTTACTCATAGAGTGAATTTCTATTCACTTTTGTTCAAATTTCTTTGTGATTTCCTCAACTAAGCATTTTGGTACATATTTTTCAATGCTAACACCAAAGGCAACAAGCTCCTTAATTGCACTAGATGAAATAATTTGATTCTTGGCTTCTGGCATCAACAATATCGTTTCAACGTTAGGATAAATATCCTTATTGTATTGGAATAAGGAGAATTCTGTTTCAAAATCAGAATAGTTTCTCATTCCACGAATGATGACATTAATATTGTTTTCCTTACAGTAGGATACAACTAAACCAGAATAAGAGGTAATGACTATATTGGAAATTCCCTCTGTAACCTTCTTTAGCATAGAAATTCTTTCTTCGACACTAAAGGAGGATTCTTTCTTTATATTATATGAAACTACAATATGTAATTCATCAAAGAGCTTTGAAGCTCTTTTTATTATATCTAAATGTCCATTAGAAATAGGATCAAAGGATCCAGGATATATGGCTTTTCTCATATTACACCTCACAAAATAATTATATATCATGGTATGGCATTTGTCATTAAATTTTCTTTTGGTGATGTAATTGTTTTTGAATTGCTTATTAAAACTCATTATATTTTATGATATAATGATTTTATATTGGCTGGTGATATTATGATAGTTATAGCAACAAATAATAAAAATAAGGTTTATGAATTTAAAAGCTTATTTGGAAGTGAACATATCGAATTTAAAACCTTAAATGAAATTGGTTATGATAAGGAAATCATTGAGGATGGAAAAACATTCAAAGAAAATGCAATAATTAAAGCAAGACAGGTTTCGCAAGATTTAGGGGTCATTGCCATCTCAGATGATTCAGGCCTTATGGTGGATGCGTTAGGTGGAGCCCCTGGCATTTATTCTGCTAGATATGCAGGAACGCATAACGATGATGATAATAATAAATTATTAATTCATAATTTAAAAGGAATTGAAAATAGAAGCGCTAGATATGTATGTGCTATATGTATCTATTACCCAGATGGAAAATATTTCGTTACAGAAGGTACTGTTGAGGGTAAAATTATCGATACACCAAAGGGTGAAAATGGCTTTGGCTATGATCCATATTTTTACATTGAGGAATTCGGTAAAACATTTGCAGAGGTACCATTAGAATTAAAAAATACAATTTCCCATCGTGCAAGGGCAATAAGAAAAATGAAGGAGCTAATCAATGAGGATTTTACTTATAAGCGATAGTCATAATAAATTAGTTGATGAGGATTTTAGTCAATTTGATTGCATCATTCATTGTGGGGATTATGGTAAATCCTTACATATCTTAGAAGAAAATAAGGTGCATTATGTCATAGGAAACTGTGATGATTATGGTCCAAAGGAATTATTACTTGATTTATTTGGAAGAAAGGTATTCATTACCCATGGTCATTATTATGATGTAAAGGAAGGCTATGATAGAGTTATGTATAGAGCCTTAGAGCTTGGGGCATCCGTATGCCTTTTTGGGCATACCCACATTCCTATTTGGAAGCCAAGTGAGGATTTACTTACAATGAATCCAGGTGCATATATGGATGATTTTAGAATCATCATAGAGGATGATTATATCTATTATTATTTTATGGAAAAGAACTATAAAAAATTTGAATTTAAGTGGTGATTATTTTGTTGTCTTTGGCAGAAATCTTACAATTAGATAAAGTTACGTCTTCGGTGAAAAAGATAGATCTTTTTGTAAGCCAAAAGACGAAATTTTCAAATGAATATATGCAAGCTATTGCCTATAAGGGCTTAGTTTTACATGAGCTTGGTAAAAACAATGAGGCTTTAAAGCTTTTATATGAATATGTACCAGATTTAAATAAAATGGATAGGGAGGGTGCTATAGCACTTACCTCCTCCATTATTGAAATCACCTTAGATGTTGGAGCTTATGATCAGGCAATTAAATATATTCGTATTAAGAAGGGGCTTTTGCCTATTTCACGTACAAACGAATATATAAAGGATGCCCTAAGGCTTTATTTAGCTAAGGGAGATTATGAAAATGCTAAGCATGCCCTAACTGAGTATTTAGATGATGATATCACTCATGAAGAAGAAATCTATGCGCTTGAAAAATTAGCAAATATTTATTATATGGAAAAGGATTTCGATAAATATCTAGAAACGATTCCAAAGCTTGAAAGCTATTATACGACAACGCTAGATTTGCAACATCAGGAGGAGATTTCTAAAAATAAAATAGAAATTGCTTATATAAGAAAGAATTATATAAGAGTCATCCAGGATGGAGATTCCTTCTTTAAGGAATTTGATGCCTCCATAGATAAAAAGCTATTAATTGCAGCCTATATGATAAGATGCTATATAGAGGTAGATAATTATAAAAAAGCATCGATTGTAGAAAGTAATTACGAGGAATTTATTACAGAAGAATATCCTAAAGAATCCTTAGAATTTGCTAAAGCTGCCTTAGATTTATATATTCATACCAATACTGCGTCAAGTGTCCTTCATTATAGAAGAAAAATAGAAGAGCTTGAGGGTATATTAAATCCAAAGGAAGAGGCAAAAAAGCCTATAAAAAAGGCAAAGAAAAAGGAAGAAATTGTAATACCTACTTTAGAGGATAAGAATGAGGAAGTATATACAAAAAAGGCTATTGTAGAGGATTTAAATTATAGCCCATTAGGTATTTTAAACCCTAAGGTAGAAGAAGTACCAGTCCAAAGCCAAAAGGTTATTGAGGATATTAAATCCATTAAGAATGTTACGATTTCAGAAAATTATGAAAAGCTATCCTTAATCTTTGATTCTTTAATTAATATTGATCATGATATAAAATTTATGGAGGAATTTAGAAGAGCCTCTATAGAAATATCTAAGCAATATTAGATTGATGAAATCTATATCTTATATTTTGATTATAAATATTTAGGATACCATTATAAGGTGGAAAGAGTATACGATAAGGAGCCTAAAATAGAACAATTAGAGGGAACACTTGGATACCAGGCTATGCAGATGGGTGTTGAGGTATTCTTAGATCAAAGTGATCAAACCTATTCTAAAAATATTGTAACGGGTAAAGACTATCTAGAGGATACCTATGGTATTGCAATGCCTATTTTTGAAAATAATAGAGAAATAGGCTCGATTACCTATATTTCAAAGACTCCATTTTTAGCGAGTGAATTATGCTATGAATCTTTATTGCTTATCACTAAGCTTTTAAATGCTCGATTAATCGAATACCTAGAAAAGGAAAAGAATATTCTTAAAAATAAAAAGATGATTTTCCTAACAGAAAATATGTCCTCAGGTATCATAGAGAATTTAGATGGCTATTATCATTTTTCAAAGAAGGCTCAAGAAATTTTAGGTGTATTTGAAACCTTAAATGATAAGGATTATTATATGCATATGGATTCAAAGGATATAGCCAAATACAAGGAAGTATTAAAGGAATTATATGCACTTCAAACGATGGATTTATCCTTGGAATATAATTTTAAGAAGGACAATAGGGAGATTAGAATTCATGAAAGATTCTATCCATTATTCCATAATGGAATGATTACGATATATTCTTTAATTGATGATATTACAGATGAAGCTAAGGAAAAGAAGGATTTAGTTGCGTTAGCCTATGAAAATCCAATATCTCATATGCAAACAGAGGTAAAGCTTACTACCGACTTAGTTAAGGAATATCCAAATAAGAAATTATCCTTAGCTATTATCGATTGCCATGATTCCATGTTCTATAAAGATATTTATGGCTTAAATTTCTATAATCAATTAATTTACGCTATAGGCGTAAAATTAAAGGATGCATTTCAAAATCATTTTAATATCTCTATCTATCATTTATTTGCAACTACCTACGCTATATTAATTCCAAATATTAATGATAAAAGAGTTATAGATTCCATATTAATGGAAGGCTTAAATAAATGTAATATGGAAATGAAGCAAT
>JAFPIE010000079.1 GCA_017388605.1 Acholeplasmatales bacterium
ACATATATTAGGAATTCTATCTTTAGCGAGTGTATTTGCATTAACCTCCTGTGGGATTGGCTATAGCGCAATCGAAAATAACGGAACGATTTACCCTACCAATGCAGTGAGCGGTAATACAAATTCTAATGAATCTAGTGGTAAGAATTTATTATATACACCAGTTTATACGAAAACAAATGCTAAGGTAACTACCTTAGATGAGGCAAGCCAAAAGACATCAGTTGAGGAAACTGTGGAGAAGGTGTATGATTCTGTAGTTTCTATTCAAGCTACGAGCGTATATGGTGCCTCGGCTGGATCTGGTGTATTATTCTCTTATGATTTAGATTTAGGCTTTAGCTATATTGCAACATGCTTCCATGTTGTTGAGGGGTATTCAAATTTTGAGGTTACCTTATCTAATGGAGAAACCTATCCTGCATATTATGTAGGTGGATATGAGGATTACGATTTAGCAGTTTTATCTATCGAAAAGACAGATTTAACCTATGCTTCCCTTTATAGTGATTCTGATACCTTAAAGCTTGGTTCAACTGTGGTTGCCATTGGTAACCCACTAGGCACATTACCTGGGTCTGTTTCTAGTGGAGTAGTATCCTATGTAAACCGTGTTGTTCAAACGAGTACATATGAATATCAAACCTTAATTCAAACCGATGTTGCGATCAATTCAGGTAACTCTGGTGGAGGATTATTCAATACAGCTGGTGCTTTAATTGGTATTGTTAACGCAAAATATAGCGCTACAGGAATTGAAGGCTTAAGCTTTGCAATTCCATCGAATTATGTGACACCAACGATTGAGGAATTATTATCTACAGCACAATATGATACAGCCAATCAGGTATGGAGTAGTGGATATATTAAAGGAGATTATGAATATGGCTTTACGATTACCTTAGGCTATTACACAACAGGTAGTGGATGGAATAAGAATATAAATTATGTATATTATGTTTCTGATGTTAAAACGGATTCTACCTATACAGGTAAGGAATTACAAAAATCCGATATCGTTAAGGAGATTAAGGTAGATTATAGTGATGCATCTAAAGAGGATATTACTTATACAGTTTCTACAGATAATGATGTAAATCAGTGGTTGAATGAATTAAGCTTGTCCTTAGATGATACTTTATATTTCACAGTAACAAGAAATAATGAAACAAAAATCGTAGAAGTTGATGTATGTCAGTTCATCTATAATGCATAAAAAGAATAGGCTCTCTTTTTTACTTGAAAAAGGGGGCCTTTTCCTATATAATAGGAAAGAATTGAGGTGTTAGAATGGCTAATTATAATGATTTAGCTGAATTGATCTTCCCAGAAATTACGGATACTGTGGAGGATTTGGAAAAGAGATATCCAAAAAGAGATTTACCTGATGGCGCTATGGTTACAAGATTCGCACCATCTCCAACAGGCTTTTTACATACAGGAAGCTTATTTACTTCCTTAATTAGTGCACGCTATGCGAAGCAAAGTGGTGGAGTATTCTATATTAGACTTGAGGATACAGATACAAAAAGAGAAATTGCTGGTTCAGGTGAATCCCTAATCAAGCAGCTTGCTGTATTTGATGTTATTCCTGATGAGGGCTATATATCCGATAGTGAGGAAATTGGAAATTATGGTCCATATAAGCAATCCAATCGTGCGAATATTTATAAGACATGCATTAAGCATTTAATGAAGATGGGAAGAGCATACCCATGCTTCTGTAGTGCTTCAGAATTAGCTGAGCTAAGAGCTATGCAAGAAGCAAATAAGGAAATTCCAGGATATTATGGAAAATATGCAAAATATAGAGATTTCCCTATTGATGATGCCATTGCTAAAATTAAGGCAGGAGATCCTTATATCATTCGTTTTAAATCCTTAGGTGATCACAATAATAAGATTAAATTCCATGATGAAATCAGAGGAGATTTAGAGCTTACAGAAAATGATCAGGATATTGTTATTTTAAAGGGTGATGGACTTCCTACATATCATTTTGCACATTTATGTGATGATCATTTTATGCATACAACGCATATTACTAGAGGTGAGGAATGGTTACCATCCTTACCTATCCATCTAGAATTATTTGATGCAATGGGCTTTGAAAGACCTAAATATGCACATTTCCCTGTAATTATGAAGGTTGAAAATGGCAATAGAAGAAAGCTTTCCAAGAGAAAGGATGTAGAGGCTGCAGTTTCCTACTTCCTTGAGCAAGGCTATCCTAAGTATGGCTTTATTGAATATTTACTTACTATTGCAAATTCCAATTATGAGGAATGGAGAAATCAAAATCTAGATAAGGATTTCTATGATTTCAAATTATCCTTCGATAAGATGAGTCTTGATGGTGCATTATTTGATTTAGAGAAGGTTGCATCTATTTCTAAGGAAAGAATGGCTTACCGTAAGGCTTCTGATTTAAAGGAAGAGGTTAAGGAATGGGCAAAGACCTATAGTCCTGATTTCTATAATAAAATCGTTCGTGATGAGGAATTCTTTACTAAGATTTTAAATATTGAGCGTGAGAAGGAAAAGCCAAGAAAGGATTATGCTAAATATTCTGATATTTATCCTATTATTGGATTCTTCTATGATGATGAATATAACAAGCTAGATTTAAATAATCTTGAGTGGAATCCTCAATTCTCTAAAGAGGATATTAAGAGTGTACTTGTAGATTATGCAAATTCTATTGATTTATCCTTAGATGAGGAGTCTTGGTTTAATTCTATGAAGGAGTTATCCTTAGCTCATGGATTTGCTGATAATGTTAAGGTATGGAAGAAGAATAAAGAGGCTTATAAGGGACATGTTGGTGATGTTACAGGCTTCTTAAGAATTGCATTATCTGGTAGAGGAGTATGTCCAAATCTTTATTATATTATTCAAATTTTGGGCAAGGATAAGACTTTAGAAAGAATCAATAAAGTTGTCGCTACATTATAAAAAAATGCTGTAATGGCTAAAATTGGCTATTGCAGCATTTTTCTATATATAGAAAAAATAAAAGGCTGAATCATCAGCCTTGAATTATCTATTGGTACCCACTACGGGGGTCGAACCCGTAATCTTCTCCTTGAGAGGGAGACGTGTTAACCATTCCACCAAGCGGGCATGTTTGAGATTGCAACTTTATCAAGTCGCAATAAGAATTATACAAAAAACATATTTGAATGTCAATAAGAATTTTTCATTTCTTTTGGATTTAGATATTCTTGAGAATTCTAATACAAAAGAATATAATAAATATATATGTAACCGTAGCTCAGCTGAATAGAGCAGCACCCTCCGAAGGTGCAGGTCGCGGGTTTAAATCCCGTCGGTTACGCCATTATAGGAGGATAAGCATGAATTTAGAAAACATATATCAAGGAATTAAAAATCAATGGTTGAATTTAAAATTCGAAAGAGATGAGGAAAAGGATGGCGTATTAAGATTTGAGGCTAGTGCCAATTTAGGTGGAGTAGAGGATGATATCTTAATTACTATCTATGTAACGAATGAAATCATGTCCATCGATTTTATCTTCGATTATTTAGATTCAAATATAGATGCTTTTAAGGAAATAAATGAATTCAATGAAAGAAATTTATTCTATAAGGCTTATATTCGTCATGATAATTTCTTTGTTTTAAATTACCATACTCCAATATTCCATGAGGAGCAAGCCATCAATGAATTCCGCTTAGCTATGCTTGGAATGACAGAGGAGCAAGTTTTAAAGCCTCTTATTTCTATAACGAATAAAACATATAAAAAATAAGAACTCAGCCAACGGCTGAGTTTTCTTATTTTAGTGCATTTTCAGTAGTTTCTAAATCATCTGTCTTAATCAAAATATTGGTTTTTCCATCCTTTGTATAGGAATACATATATTCAATATTAATTTGATTATCTGCAAGCTTCTTTAAAATCTTTTCTAAATCACCAGGCTCATTTTTAACTGTAATACTTAATAAGTCAGTAAGAGCTGTCATATAGCCCTCTTGAATTAAAACATCCTGAGCCTTTTTATTGTCCTCTGTAACTAATCTTAAAATTCCGAAATCCTCTGTATCTGCTAAGAATAAGGAAAGGATATTAATTTTATGCTCACCTAATATTCTTAAAATATTATGAACATTTCCTTTATCGTTTTGAGTATAAATTGCTAATTGATTAACGATCATAATGGCCTCCTTAAATCTTTCTATTATCTATTGTACGCTTTGTCTTTCCATCGGATAGAGGAATCTCACCTGGGGAGCAGAAGGTAATCTTTGGTGCGATACCAATCGCACTGGTAACCTCATGCTCAACAAGCTTTTTAAGCTTTTCAATATTCTTAATGGTATCTGTAAAATATGCTGGATTTAATTCTACTTTAATTTCTAGGGAATCTAATAGGCCTGTACGCTCAACAACAAGTAGGTAGTGTGCACCATTTAATTCCTTAATCTTAGTTAAGGTATGCTCGATTTGGCTTGGGAATACATTGACACCTCTAATGATTA
>JAFPIE010000080.1 GCA_017388605.1 Acholeplasmatales bacterium
AATTCATTTATATCAGGATAGATGCTACGAATATGGCTGCTTTTTAAGATTGGATGATTCTACCTTAGAGCAATTAAAGATGGATTTACATAAGATTAAAAATTTAAGAGTTCATTATAAGGATTTAGCTAGCATTAATGAAAGAAGATTAATCTATGTAGCCTATTATAATATTTTAAAATCATTACCTGAATATAGTAACAAATACAATCAAGACATTATTGATGTATTTAAAGAGGCTAAGGCCTTTTATCAATCGAGTGATATAAAGGATATGATGGATCAAGAAATTGCACATCATGAGGGTAATTTATTAAATATAATGCTACTACATAGCTTTATGTATTATTTAGATGATGGATTATCCCAGCAAATGGAATATATTGATTTGATTGATGAAATCAAGGATACATTCGAGGATGAAATGGATACAGATTTATGTAATGCTGTATTGAATTATTTCCATGATCAAATGAATGATGAGGAATTTGTTTATTATTTAAAGAATTATTTAGGATTCTATTTAAATGATACAAATGAATTGACCTTCAATGAATCAAGAGATGAAATCTTTATTCGTGCTGAAAATCTATTTAATACGGCATTTATGTTCTTTGATTTCTTAAATTGCTCTTATTTGAGTATAGAAGAAAGACAAAAGGAATCCTTGAATGTAATTTATGCTATTGCTGGCTTTTTAAACAGAATTCCTCAGGAAAAATATACGATTGCCTTTGATGAGGCAGCATCTACTTTAATTCGTAAGGCACTACCTTTTATTTCTACTATTGAGGATAAGGAAGGATTATTAAGGGATATTTTAGTGAAGAAGCAGCCTGCGAATTATATGCATTCCTTAATGGTCGAAAGAATTTCCTTGAGTATTTTAGATTATATAAATAATTCTAAGGATTTATTATTAAATGAATTCTATAAGATTGGTTTTTCAAATTACGATGAGGTAAGATCCTATGTTTCAAGAGCTGCAAGAATTCATGATTTAGGTAAATCTTTATCTACTGGATTAATTACACAGCAGTATAGAAGCTTAACAGATTTAGAATATAAATATGTGAAGAAGCATCCAGAAAAGGGACTTGCATTAATTGGTAATGATAAGGATTTTGCGCCATATTTTGATGTTATGATTGGACATCATAAGGATTATGATGGTAAAAATGGATATCCTGTATATTTTGATAATACGACATCAAAATATAAGATTATTATTGATTTAATCAGAATTGCAGATGCAATAGATGCAGGTACGGATTGCTATGGAAGAAATTATTCCTTGGGTAAGAATTTTGATATGCTTTTCCAAGAGCTTGTCGATGGTGAGGGTACAAAATATAATCCATTTATTGTCGAATTTATAAGAAATCATTCCAATTTAATGAATGAGCTTAGATACTATACCATTGATGGTAGATATGAACAAATATATAATACATATTTTAAATAGGAGTTAAGATTATGGCTTGTACAACAATTTTAGTTGGTAAAAAGGCATCCTATGATGGTTCTACTATGGTAGCTAGAAATGACGATGGTCATTTTGATACAAAGAAGGTTATTGTAGTAAATCCTGAGGATCAGCCAAGAAAATATAAAAGTGTCATTGGAAAGCTTGAAATAGAGCTTCCAGATAATCCAATTGGATATACCTCTGCACCAAGTGTAGATAAAACACATGGTATTTGGCCTGCCATGGGTATTAATAAGGCAAATGTTGCGATGACTGCAACAGAAACCATCACGTCGAATGCGAGAGTATTAGGCGCTGACCCATTAGTTTTCCCAAAGAAAAAGGAGAATGAGAAAGAAGAGGATATTCCAGGTGGTATTGGTGAAGAGGATTTAGTGACTTTAGTTTTACCTTACATAAAAACTGCAAGAGAAGGCGTTATTCGTTTAGGTGGCTTACTTGAAAAATATGGTACCTATGAAATGAATGGTATTGCCTTTAATGACGAAAATGAGGTATGGTGGTTAGAATCTATTGGTGGACACCACTGGATTGCAAGAAGAGTAAAGGATGACGAATATGTCATTATGCCAAACCAATTTGGTCTAGATCGCTTTGATATAGGGGATGCATTTGGGGCTAAAAAGGAAAATATGTGCTCTAGTGATTTATTAGATTTTATCAAGAACAATCATCTAGATTTTAATAATAATGGAGGTTTTAATCCTAGAAACATCTTTGGATCACATACAGATTCTGATCATGTATATAACACACCAAGAGCTTGGTTTATGGGAAGATATTTTAATCCAAAAACTTATAAATGGGATGGAGATAATGCAGATTTTACTCCAGAATCTGATGATATTCCATGGAGCTTAGTACCAGAAAGAAAGATTACACCTGAGGATATTAAATATATATTATCAAGCTATTACCAGGGTACACCTTATAATCCTTATCAAAAGGCAAATGACCCAAGAAAGGGCATATATCGTCCTATTGGTATTTCTCGTACAGGTATTATGGCAATCACACAAATTCGTCCATATGTAGATGATGAGATTAAAGCAATTGAATGGC
>JAFPIE010000081.1 GCA_017388605.1 Acholeplasmatales bacterium
AATATATGAGCGAGGATTCCTTATATTTAAATATTTGGAGACCCAAAAATATTACAACGAATTTACCTATCTTAGTTTATATTCATGGTGGCTCATTAACGGGTGGAAATTCAAATTCCATAGATTATAATGGTGAGGCGATGGCAAGACAAGGTGTCATTATGATTACAATTGCCTATAGGCTTGGAATATTTGGCTATTTTGCCCATGAGGATTTAAAGGCGGAGTCTATTAATGGTACTACAGGTAATTATGGCTTATTAGATCAAATTCAAGCCTTGAAGTGGGTGAACGAGAATGCAAGCTACTTTGGTGGAGATAAGGATAACATTACCATTGCAGGTGAATCTGCAGGTTCAAGCTCTGTATCTGCAATTTGCGTAAGTCCTCTTGCAAAGGGGTTATTCAAAAGAGCGATAGGAGAATCAAGCTCTATCGTTGGAAAATATCCACCTCATACCTTTAGAAGCTATAAGGATGCATGTAATATGGGTGTAAATATTATGAAGGAAATGGGTGCGAATTCCATTTCTGAATTAAGAAATTTACCTGCAGAAAAGCTAATGAAAAGTTCTTATGTTAATTCAATGATGACAATCGATGGCTATGCCATTACAAAGTCACCATATCAGGTATATTTAGATCATGAAAATAATGAAGAAGCATTATTAAATGGCTATAATGTGCTTGAGGCAGATGCGTTTGTTATTCCTACGATGTTATTTGATTTACCAAATAAGGATAATATTCATAAGAAACTTGAGGAATATTTTGATACTAAGCTTGCAGATGATATTTTAAATTTATATAAAAAGGAAATGGAAGAGGATGCCTTTGGCCTATTTAATCGCATTATTTCTATGTATTGGTTCTATATGCCACATTATGAATGGTCAACTCTTGCATTAAATAATGGAGAAGATGTATATCGTTATCAATTTACAAAGGATAATGGATATTATGGTACATATCATTCTGGTGAAATTATCTATGCCTATGGCAATATAGATAAATCCATTCATGGATTCGCATATAACGAATCCGATTATGAATTATCGAACAGGATGCTTACCTATTTTTCAAATTTCGTTAAGTTTGGAAATCCAAATTGAGAAGGACTTATAGAATGGAAAAAATGGGATAAGGTGCAAAATAATATGCTAGAGCTTGGAAGCGAAATTAAAGAAATTGAAGAAAAGTATGTTCCTGCATATAACATTATTCAAGAATGGAATGAAAGAACAAAACAAGCATTATGAGAAAAATAGAAAAGCTTGCTTCATGGATAACAGAAGCAAAAACTCTTGTTATATTTACTGGTGCTGGAATTTCAACAAATTCAGGCATTCCAGATTTTAGAAGCAGTAAGGATAATTCCTTCGAGAAAATATTAAATTATGGATATATGCTAGAGCATAAGGATGAATTTACGAAATATATTTTTTCTAATTTATATTATGAGAATGCAAAACCTAATATTGCTCATAAATTCTTCAAAAAATTAGAGGAATTAGGAAGGGTAACCTCCTTGGTTACGCAAAATATAGATGATTTACATCAGCTTGCAGGAGAAAAAAGAGTATATCCACTTCATGGAACCATTCATAGATGGTATTGTATGAATTGTGAAAGGGAATTTCCTTTAAACAAATTAAACCATGATCGTGCAAATTATTGTAGCTGTGGAGGCTTTATAAGGCCAGATATTACCTTATATGGGGAAGCATTAGATGACGCATATTATCATTTAGGCTTAACTGCCTGCCAGGTTGCCGATTGTCTCATTGTTGTAGGCTCTAGCCTAAAGGTGAATCCTGCAGCCTCTATGATAAGGTATTATGCAGGCTCAAGGCTTGTAATAATTAATAAAGAAAAGACAAAATATGATTTAAGAGCGGATTTGGTTTTTCACGAAGACATCAATAAAGTAGTAGAAGAACTCATTCAAATTATGGGGATAAAAATAGAATAGAAGTCTTTGGACTTCTTTTTCTTTTTTAATTTTGCTATAATATAAGAAATAACAAGGATGTGATACGATGAAAATACTAAAAAGAATTATGCAAGTTCTTGGCTTTTTGTTACTTGCCATAGCTTTGCTATATGTTACAATGAGAATCACTGGACATATCGTATTAAAGGATTTTTACGATCATGCTACTAGAGAATTTACAATTCCTGGTTTATTCGATGGGTTCACTCCGCAGGGATTAGAACTCGATGAAAAGACAGATACAATTATTATTTCTGGATATACAGAAAAAGAAGGCAGAATCTATTTTGTAGACAAGGATAAAAATGTAAAAAGGATTTATGCAAAATCTACTACTGGTGAGGTTTGTAAAGATCACTTTGGTGGTGTAACCATTTATAAGGATTATTTATTACTATCTGGTGGCAATGGTGCTTCAACAGGAAGACAATTCATTTATACATTCAATCTTTTAGAAGCATATAATGCTAAGGATGGAGAATATATAACTGCAAAGGCAGAAAGTGATGTTTATGTTGGTACAGCATTTATAAATGCAGTAGATGATTTATTGTACGTTGGTGAATATAATCATGATGGTAATAAAACATATGATGTTAAAGCAACAACCAATAGAACTTGGATGCCAGAGGATGCAAAGGCAATTATGTTAAGCTATAATTTAAATAG
>JAFPIE010000082.1 GCA_017388605.1 Acholeplasmatales bacterium
AATATGATATAATTAATTATGTATTAAAGGAGCTTATATGAAGGGATTATATATACATATACCATTTTGTAAAAGAATATGTAGCTATTGTGATTTCCCTAAATTAGTTTCTAATGAAAAGAATTATAAAATCTATATAGAGGCTATAAAAAAGGAAATGGATTCCAAAAAGGACGATTTAGTTAATATAGATACCATCTATATTGGTGGTGGTACCCCCAATGTATTACCGGATGAATTATTAATCGATTTATTCAAACATATTCATCCTTATCTTTTGAATGCGAAAGAGGTAACGATTGAAGCGAATCCTGAGCTTATAACTATATCACAAGCAAAGATATTTAACGATTATGGAATCAATAGAGTATCCCTAGGTGTAGAATCAACTACAGATTCCTCCTTAAAGCTTTTAGGTAGGGGACATAACATAGAGGATGTTACCAAAGCAATTGCTATTTTAAGGGATAAACATATTCAAAATATCAATTTGGACTTCATTTTTGGCTATCCAATGGAAACTTTAGATAATCTAAAGAGTGATCTTGAATATGTTTATAAGGAAAATGTACCTCATTGTTCCTTTTATAGCTTAATCCTTGAGGATAAAACAATATTCTCCTATTTATTATCTAAAGGAGAATTAAAGCTATTAGATGATGATCTTATTGCAGATATGTATGATTATATCAACAAGGATTTAAGAAATCATGGCTATAAGCATTATGAGATATCGAATTATGCGAAAGATGGCTATGAATCCATTCATAATGAGCTTTATTGGAAGGAAATGGAATATGTAGGTATTGGTATGGGCGCATCAGGCTTTATTAAGCCTTATCGCTATACGAATTATAAAACCCTAAAAAAGTATCTTGAATGTATTGAGGAAGAAAGAATTTTAATCCCTCTAGAAGAAGAAAAAAAGGAATTCATGATGCTAGGGCTTAGAATGCTTGATGGAATATCCCTATCGTATTACGAATCGAAGTACCATTCTTCACCAATAATCGATTTCGATTTGTCTAAGCACATCAATAGCGGACTCTTAAAAATAGAAGGAGATCGGCTATTTATACCAGAGGATAAGCTTTTTATAGCGAATATCGTCTATGAAGAGTTTGTCTAAAAAAATTTCAAAAGGTATCTAGTATATAAAACTAGATAACGAAATAATAAATATTTTAAGTAATTATATTAAATAATATATAAAACGATATGTAAAAACGTTTGTGTTTTGAAAAATAAAAATTTCGAATTGTATCTAGTTATTATAATTAGATTATCTAATATTGTTATATTTGTATATTTGTTTAAAATAATGAATTATTTAGTTTTAATAAACATATACGTTTTGAAATAATTCAAAGGATGGAAAAATGAAGAAAAAAGAAGAAAAAGAAGTTATATTTTATGAAATTTCCGATTTTGATTACTATTTACAAAGTATGCGCAAGAGTAAAAATACAATTTCAGCATATATTTCTGATTTAAATCAGTATGCGGAGTTTTTACATCGATATGAGCATATCGATGAGGTAGATCAAATCGAAAGAGAGGATATAATTAAATATATCGATTCGTTAAAGAGAAAGAATTTATCGAAGCAATCCATCGCAAGAAAGATTATTGCGATTAAGGATTTCCATAAATATCTTTCTGAGGAAAATAATATTAAAAATCCTGCAGAGATGATCGATGCACCAAAAACGGATAAGGCACTACCTGTAGTTTTGACTGTAGATGAGGTAGAGGCTATGATCAATTCCATTGATGGAGATGATTCTATTTCCCTAAGAAATAAGGCTATGATTGAGCTTTTATATGGATGTGGGCTTAGAATTTCTGAGCTGTTATCTTTAAAGATAACAGATATCCATTTAAAGGAGGCCTATTTAGTCATTATTGGTAAGGGAAATAAGGAAAGAATGGTTCCGGTTGGTGAAATGGCAATTCTTGCAGTAAGAAGATATGTAGATAAGGGCTGGTTAGATTTAACCCCTAAAAATGGGAATTTATTATTCTATAATTATCAAAAAAAGCCTCTATCTAGACAATCGGTTTTTAAATTTATTAAGAAGCTTGCGGAGGATAATGGAATAACAAAGGAAATTTCTCCGCATACATTAAGACACTCCTATGCTACACATCTTTTAGAGGGTGGAACAGATTTAAGGGTAGTACAGGAGTTACTTGGTCATGAGGATATTGCGACTACACAGATTTATACACATATCGATAAATCGAAGCTTAAGGCAATTTATGACCATTCCCACCCACTTGCAATGGATAAACATAAGGAGGAGTAATAAAGATGTTTAAAAGAATTTTTGTTATTGTTGCAGATTCTCTAGGCTGTGGAACTGCACCAAGAAGTGCTGAATTTGGAGATGAGGGAGCAAATACAATTGCTCATATCGCAGAGCACGAAGGAGGCATTAAACTACCTGTAATGGAGTCTATGGGCTATGGAAATATTACAGATATTTTAGGTGTTAAAAGAGTAGATAACCCTAAGGGTTATTATGGTAAGATGGATGAGGCATCTAACGGGAAGGATACTATGACAGGACATTGGGAAATGATGGGTATTTTAACAGAAAATCCATTTAAGACCTTCACAGATAATGGCTTCCCAAAGGAATTAATTGATGAGCTAGAGGAAAAAACTGGTCATAAGGTTATCGGTAACTATGCAGCATCTGGTACTGAAATTTTAAAGGAATTAGGTGAAGAGCATATTAAAACGGGTGCAATGATCGTCTATACATCTGCAGATTCCGTACTTCAAATTGCTTGTCATGAGGAGCATTTTGGACTTGATGAGCTATATCGCTGCTGCGAAATCGCAAGAGAAATTTGTATGAAGCCTGAATGGATGGTAGGTAGAATTATCGCTCGTCCATTCCTTGGTGAGACAAAGGACACCTTCAAGAGAACTACAAATCGTCATGATTATGCCCTATCTCCAACCTCAAGAACTACCCTAGATGAGCTTAAGGATAAGGGATATTCTGTAGTATCTATTGGTAAGATTAAGGATATTTTCAATGGCTGTGGCATCACAGAGGCCTATAAGAATCTATCCAACCATAATGGTATGGAGCATGCGTTCAGTGTTGCAAAGCATGATTTTACAGGCTTAGTATTCTCTAATTTGGTTGATTTCGATGCCCTATATGGACATAGAAGAGACCCTGAGGGATACCATGATGCAATCGAAGAATTTGATGCAGATTTAAAAACTTTAATGGATTTATTAAACGATGATGACCTACTTATGGTAACTGCAGACCATGGAAATGACCCAACCTGGAGTGGTACAGATCACACTAGAGAATATGTTCCAATTTTAGTTTGGGGCAAGAAATTAAAGGGCGGAAATTTAGGTACTAGATTATCATTCGCAGACATTGGAGCAACCATTGCTGAGAACTTTAATGTCAAAGCACCAGAGGTTATTGGTAAATCCTTCCTTTCTGAATTGAAGTAAAAAATTGACTCTCATTTGAAAAAATGGGAGTTTTTTTCTTTTTATATTGAAAAAATGCCTTAAAATTTGCTTTTAAATCGATTTTTAGACATACAGTCCTAAAAGTATCAAGGAAAAATCAAAAAACGTAAAATAAAGGCAGAAAAAATAGTGAAAATGGCATGAAAGGAATAAAGAAGAAGTGAAAACAAGTGAAAAATGATGAAAATAACAATTTTGACTTTCGTAATTTGCTGTTTTTGTATGAAAAAGGGGAAAGGAAGATTTTAGATTTTTGAGGATTAAAACATAGAAGATTCAAAATAAGAAATAGCTGGAACTCTGGGTG
>JAFPIE010000083.1 GCA_017388605.1 Acholeplasmatales bacterium
AAATTCTGTATATATGATAGGTACCATAGTTTCAAGACCTATAATACCATTTGGACATTTATTATATTCTCTTTTCTTTTCCTCTTCTGTATGAGGTGCATGGTCACAGGCAATCATTTGTGCTGTACCATCTAGTAGTGCTTCAATGGTAGCTAGACGATTCTCTTCACTTCTTAGTGGAGGATTCATCTTATAATTACCATCCTTAATCATTTCCTCATTTAAAACTAAATGATGTGGTGTAACCTCACAGGTAATATTTGGATACCCTTCACTTCTTGCCTTTCTTATTGCCTCAAAGGATTCCTTAGTGGACATATGGCAGAAATGATATCTACAGCCTATTTTCTTTGCAAGCTCAATTTCTCTTCTTACGGCAACATATTCACCCTGTGGTAAATAGCCATCTACACTATCTTCCGCGTGAGATGCAATCACTAAATCATATTTCTTAGCCATGCGCATAACATCCTCAAGCAAGGAAATATTATTTACTCCCTTACCATCATCAGAAATGGCATAAACTAAATCATGGATTTCTTCAACCTTAGATGCCTCAAGCTGGTTTTCACCTACGGATACAGCACCATATGGATAGCAATGTACGCAAGCATCACGAGAGATTAAATCAAGCTCAAGCTTTAAATTTTTATAACAGTCTGGACAAGGGTTTAAATTTGGCATTGGCATTACGGTTGTAACTCCACCCTTAGCTGCAGATAAAGATCCAGTTTTGATGGTTTCCTTATCTGTAAAGCCTGGCTCTCTAAAATGAACATGTACATCAATCGCACCAGGCATTACTAGAAGGCCTGTGCAATCGATAACCTCACAATCCTTATTGATTTCATCCTCTATATCGATAATCTCTTCATTATGGATTAGAATATCCTTTTTTATTAATTTATTATCTTCAATTATAAAACCGTTCTTAATTAATATCATAAATTACCATCCAATGCATCTGAAATGACGGCCATACGAATATAAACTCCATTGGTCATTTGCTTATAAATTCTAGATTTTTCACATTCTGCAACACTATCTGCAATCTCAACTCCCCTGTTGATTGGAGCTGGATGCATAATGATTGCATGATCCTTCATCATCTTCATTCTTTCTTCTGTCATACCATATCTTTGGTGGTATTCTTCCTTGCTCATACCCATTTTTTCTTGGTGACGCTCAAATTGAATCCTTAGTAGCATGATGACATCCATGGTCTTACATGCCTCATCTACAGGAATCCATTTCGCACTGTGATCATTAAATTCCTCTGGGCCTGAAATATATACCTCCATACCAAGCCTTTGCATTACCTCGATATTCGAGTGTGCAACTCTTGAATGAGAAATATCACCCATTATACAGCATTTAAGACCTTCAAACTTTCCGAATTCCTCATGAATGGTCATCAAGTCAAGTAAAGACTGTGTTGGATGGTTAGCCTTACCATCTCCACCATTAAAAATAGGAATACGAATTGTCTCAAGGTCTTTATAATAATCATCCTGAGAGTGACGAATAATAACTCCATCGACACCTAATGCTTCAAATGTTCTTACTGTATCATAAAGGCTTTCACCCTTATTGATAGAAGATTCCTTCGTATCAAAATCAATAACGGAAATTCCTAAATTCATTAATGCTACCTGGAAGGAATAATGTGTTCTTGTTGAGTTTTCAAAAAACATAGTCACGATCTTCTTATCAGGATATTGAATACGGAAACCCTTCTTTAGCTTTTCTGCATAGCGGATAAGCTCTTTAATTTTATCTGTTGATAAATCTTTTAATGTAAGTAAACCTCTCATGATTTCACCTCAAAAAAAATAGTTGTCTAACCCAAAAAGACTAGACAACTAGTAATCAACATAAAGTAATCCCTTAATATTAACCTATATCTTGTTAGCCTCTCTGGACTATCTTAAAGCTTATTGACATTATCATATCACAAACTATACATACATTCAAGGTTAAAATTATAAAGAAATTTTATGGAAGCGTTTGATTATTTTAATAAATCCTCTAACATATCCAGTAAGCTATCTAATCTTTTAACAACAGCCATAAATGCATCCTCCTTTGTTAAGTCACAGCCTGCTTCCTTTAATAGTAAAACAGGGTAATTCGATGCACCTGATTTTAATAGCTTTATATAGCGATCAAAGGCACCTTCCTTTTTATTTTTAATATCATCATAAAGCTTCATAGAAGCACTGAAGGATGTTGCATATTGATATACATAAAATGGAGAATTAAAGAAATGAGGAATATAGGCCCATACTAAGGATTTATATTCTTCTTCATCTAAGTCGATATCATAATAATCCTTATATAGAGATTTCATAATATCCGATAAGGCTCTATCATCGATTGGGTGTCCTTCCTCTATAAGCTTATGTGCTTCATATTCAAAGCTTGCGAATAGAGTTTGTCTATAATAGGTTGCACAAATATTATCGATAGCCTGCTGAAGTAATACAATCTTTTCGTTCTTGTCCTCTACCTTATTCATTAAATAATCTAAGAACATATGCTCATTAAAGGTAGATGCTACCTCAGCTACGAAAATAGAATATTCTGAATTGATATACTCCTGGCTTCTATTCGTATAGGTAGAATGAATGGAGTGTCCACATTCATGTGCTACCGTAAATGCACTAGATAAATCACCATTATGATTTAATAAAATGAATGCTCCCTCATGATATGTAGAATTCGAATATGCTCCATTTCTTTTACCATCCTTAATTTCTACATCTACTCTTCCACTAGAAAGACATAGCTCTGCAACACTCTTATATTCACTACCCATAAAATTCATGGCGTCTAATACCATTTCCTTAACCTTAGGATAGCTATATTCCATATTGCTCTTTCTAAATTGTAAGAAGCGGTCATAGGTTCTAATCTTATCTAGCTTTAAGTATTCCTTCCGTAGCTTATACTATCTTTTAAGTGGAGCTGTATTTTCTCTTGTTGTATGAATCAAAGATTCATAAACAGATACAGGAATATTTTCATTATCTAGCTTAGCGCTAACCATACTCTTGTATCCTCTATTTTTCATATTAGCAAACTCACATTTTAAAATACCCGAAT
>JAFPIE010000084.1 GCA_017388605.1 Acholeplasmatales bacterium
AGGCATAGCTTTTAAGCTCACTATAGTGTGTTGTACAAATGACTCTAGCTCCACTTCTTTTTAAATGCTCAATAATCGCAATCGCTAGGCTTGAGCCCTCCTTAGGGTCAGTACCACTTCCAAGCTCATCAAGTAAAACAAGCGAATTAAAAGTAATTCTAGATAAAATATCAACAATCTTTTTCATGTGGCTTGAGAAGGTTGATAGGGATTGCTCAATGGACTGCTCATCTCCAATATCAGCTAAAATATCTTCGAATGCACCAAAGATAGAATCCTCACTTGCAGGTACCATCATTCCATTATAGACCATTAAATGTAATAAGCCTACCGTCTTTAAGGCAACGGTCTTACCACCGGTATTAGGTCCTGTGATAATAATGACACTATATTTATTTCCAAGCTCACAATCAATAGGTACAGCCGTATTTGAATCTAATAGAGGATGCTTGCATCTTTTTAAATTGAAGTATTGTCTATCCTCTATTTTTGGGCTATTATAGCCTAATTCCTTACCCATTAAGGCCTTACCATAAATGATATCTAGCATAGTTAAATTTTCTAAATTCGATAATAAATTATCTGCCTCAGCTTGAACAAGCAAGCTTAAATTCTTTAATATAATTTGACATTGCTTCTTTTCTTCTAGAGTATAAGAATCAATTTGATTTGCCGTTTCAAGTGTAGATTCAGGCTCAATATACGCTGTTGTATTTGAGCTTGATACATCATGAACAACACCCTTAAATGTATTCTTATATTCTATTTTTACAGGAAGACACATTCTTGAGTCTCTTTGTACAATTAAAGGCTCTGTTAGCATAGATGCCTTTGTGGTTAATAATTCATTTAATTTACTTCTTAAACGATTCTCTAAAGAAATAAGGCTTCTTCTTACCATAAATAATTCTCTTGATGCATTATCATTGATTCTACCATCACTAGATATTGCAAGAGTAATATTGGTCTTTAGGGCCTGTGGCATAATTAAATTATCCGCATATTTTTTAATATTTGGAGTTAATACCTTAATTGCCTCTAAGCTTTTAAAATATTTGATTACATTTGTACTACAATCCAGTAATCCAACAACATTTAATAGCTCCTCTTCATTTAAGATAGAACCAGCCTTACATCTTTTTAGCGCATTCTTCATTTCATATAATCCACCAAGTGGAATATCAGAAAGCTTAACAATCGCTAAATAGGCCTCCTTCGTTTCCTCCTGAAGCCTTTTTACAGTCTCAAAATCAAAGGATTCTAAGGAATCCTCTATTAATTCTTTTGCGTAATTGGTTTTTAAAAAGCCGGAAAGCTTTTCTAAAACCTTTTGATATTCTAAAGTTTTATAATCATACATAAAAATCACCATTCAGTAAAAAAATATAGGATAATCCTATATTTTATAATTCAATTGAGTCCCTATGCTCAAGTAATTCTTGATAGGTTACAACAGATGTTCCATTCAAATCGGTTTCAGGTCTTACAAATTCCATTTCACATTCATTAATATATCTTAATAAAGATTTTGAATTTGGATAGATGATATATAATCTTTTACATCTAAGACCTACCTCAGATGGTGGATCAAAACGCATAAGCTTATCCACTCTTGGAACAAAACGCATTATATCGTCCTTATAGGTTCTTCGAAACTGCCACTTTGTAGGGGCATTAATACAAATTTCACCACATGTGAAATTTGGTATTACCATAATATATAGCTTAAGCTCTCTTGTCGTAAGGATATAATCATATTCTGGCATATTCACTCTATCTAGCTTTGCATATAGAGGATCTGCCTTAACATATTCATTTAATAAAGCTTCGATAGCTTGAAACATTTTCTTTTTACGCTTTACAAGTATTCCTTTAATTACAAAAAAGATTAAAGCTAGTACAAGGAGTACTAAAACTGTAATATGAATAATTAAAACATGTAAAGTGAGAATCTCTGATAGAAACATACTACCTCCTCTTCTTAAGGTATGTAGCAACAAATATAATACCTAAAATAACATAATATATGACTGCACCTATGATTATTCCTAAGCTAATATAAATAGCTAATTCATTATTCCTAAGTACACCATAAATGATTAAGAAGCCGCCAAGCATGATGAAAACAAAGCCTAAGCAAGCTAAAACTAAAAAACTAAAGTTCCTCATACTTACGTATATCCTCGTTGATTAATTCCTCAACATAGGTACCAACCTCAGTTGTATTCTTATCCTTATATTCTTCCTTAGTTATAGGCTTATGGAAAATGATATGAATATGCTTCTTCTCAAATCTTTTCTTCTTTGCAATTTCAGAAGAACCCATAATCGCAACAGGAATGATTGGAGCCTCTGCCTTCATAGCAAGCTTATAGGCACCAGCTCTTAGGTTTACCATCTCTTCTACATCACGATTCTTAATTCCACCTTCTGGGAATATAATCATAGGCATACCCTCTTTTACTGCCTTAATGGCAACTAACATATCCTTTACAGCCTGTCTATCGTTATCTCTATCCATAGGTAGTGCACCATAGCATTCACAAATACGATTCATTGGCCAAAAGCCCCATAGGCTCTTTTTACCAATCGCACTTACAATACGGTTAATCTTTACATATATCGCTGCAGGATCTAGCATAGATTTATGATTGCAATACATAACAAAGGGAGCATTATATGGAACATTTTCTACTCCTTCACAGGTTACCTTTGTATGGTTGTACCAAAATACGAGCTCAAGTGCACTCTTAAGCACAAATACCTTAAATTTTGATTTTGGTGTCGTTCTTGAACCAATTTCAATGAAGATGAGCGCAAATAAAACAACAAAGAGAATACCTGCCAATAAGCCAGATACCACCCAAAGCGCAATCCACCATTCATACATATGGGTTAAAAACGTTAAACCAAGAGATACTCCTGCCCATACAATGGTAAGCATCATTAAAAACAACATAATTAACGCCTCTCAAATACTTTGTATATAACACTATCGGTTTCATTTTCCCAAATCTTATCATATTTTTCATAATCAATTTTTGGGAAATATTTATCTCCTTTAAAATCACCCTTAATAAAGGAAATATATAAACGATTCGCATATGGAAGTGCAAGCTTATAAATGGTTGCACCACCACATACCCATAAATCGCCATCGAAATTCTTTAAGAAGGAATCTAAATCATAAATGATTTCAATATCCTCTAGAGGATTTTCTATTTTTAAATTCTTATCAATGGTTGCTATATAGCATTTACCATAAGGTAAAGGCTTTGTTTTATAATAGCTCTTCAAAGAAAAATAGGTTGCATCACCCATAAGGACAGTTTGTCCTTTGGTTTTATTCTTATAATAGATTAAATCCTCTTTCACATGCCATGGAATCCTATTGCCATCTCCAATAAGATTATTCTTATCCATAGCCCAAATCATATTAATCATTATACAGCCACCTCGCCTTTAATTCTTGGCCAAGGCTCATAGCCCTCTAATGTAAAATCATCAATTTTAAAATCGTAAATAGATTTTACATTAGGATTAATTTTCATTATAGGAAGCTTCTTAGGCTCTCTAGATAGCTGAAGCTTAATTTGCTCTACATGGTTTGTATAAATATGGGCATCACCCATAGTGTGAATGAATTCACCAGCCTCAAGCCCACAAACCTGAGCAATCATCATAGTGAATAAGGAATAGGATGCAATATTAAATGGTACTCCTAAGAAAATATCAGCACTTCTTTGATATAGCTGACAGGAAAGTTTACCATTAATTACATAAAACTGCATGAAGGAATGACAAGGTGGAAGTGCCATCTTATCTACCTCGCATGGATTCCATGCAGAAATGATTAATCTTCTTGAATTTGGATTTGTCTTGATTTGGTTAATTAAATTTTCAAGTTGGTCAACTCCCTCTTCATTGAAGTTTCTCCACTGTCTACCATAAACAGGACCAAGCTCTCCCCATTTCTTAACAAATGGATCATCCTTATCTAAGGATTTAATTCTTGCCGCAAAGGCTTTGATATCCTCACCTTCAAAGTCACTCGATTCCTTATATGCCTTATAAGCCCAATCATCCCAAATATGAACATCATTATCTACTAAATATTTAATATTTGTATCTCCACTAATAAACCATAAAAGCTCGTGAATAATTCCTCTTAAAAAAACCTTTTTTGTCGTTACTAGTGGGAATCCCTTAGATAAATCATATCTTGCCTGATAACCAAAAATAGAATATGTACCAGTGCCTGTACGATCATCCTTATAGGTTCCTTCTTCTAAAATTTTCTTGCATAAATCTAAATATTGTTTCATTATAATCACCTATCATCCATTATATACTATTTCTTTTCAAATTTAAAGAAAAGACTCCTACTTTTTAACATAGTTAAAATATTAAAAAACTTCCTTAACTTTACATTAAGGAAGAAATCTCGTTTTTATTTATTTTCTAGTGGCTTATAGCAGCTGCTGCATTCCTTTGCACCCTTTGGATTCTTAAATCCACAGTGTGGGCAGGATACGAATTGCTTTTCTATATCATTTGATTTTGTTTCGATTGGTTTAACTTGCTTAGGGGCTTCTAAAACACCAGCTTTTATTAACTTTTCCATTAGGTCTTCATTCTTAGATTCTAAAGCCTCTATTTTTCTTTCTGCTTCATCTAATCTCTCTGCATCGCGAAGCCATGTATTCGCAAGTGCAATATAGATGATACCTATAATCACTCCACCAATACCTTCGATGATATTTCTAGCTTTATCATAATCACTAAAAATTCCA
>JAFPIE010000085.1 GCA_017388605.1 Acholeplasmatales bacterium
AGACTAAATATAATTCCATATCATCATAAACTCTTTTGGTTGAAAAGTTAATGCTTCCTATTTTTTGAATCCAATCATCACCTTCAATATCATATTTATATATGAAGATAACCTTTGATCTTTTCTTCCTATAGCCCTTTTCTTTATATTCATAGGATTTTGAATGTAATAAAGATAAATAATAAAATCCTCTAGATACATCATAAATATATTCTCCATATTCATTCTTTTCCTTTGAATTAATACCAATTTGAGCTTCCAAATCAATCGTCAAATCCATGCTTACAACCTTAATATCATAATTCACTGTTTTTAAGGTACATAAATCTCTTTCTTCCGTATCGGTTAATGTAATATCCGATTCCTTTAAATCTAAGTTACAAATACCATTTAGTAATAGAGTTAAATAATTCTTCTTTCTTTTAATTAACTCCTTGAAATAATAATCGGTTAGGCCGATGGCCTCTAATCTTTCTGTCATTTTTTATCCTCATTTCTATTTATTTTTTGATTAGCTTTTTCGCCTTTCATTAAATAAATAGGCAAAATCTTAAAAAAATTTTCACGATCATAAAAAAAACTGTAAAAAAATTAATTACAGTCTTCTATTTCAAGTAAGTGATATGCATTTTCACCTAAAATCTTATCTATATCTTCCTTATGAATTCCAGATTCCTTTATGAATTCAATATAAGGTGCACCGATTGCCCATGGGCAATCTGTACCAAATAAGATTTTATCTGCGCCATGCTTTAAAACGAATCTTTTGAAATCCTCTTTAGATAATAATGGTATTCTTTTTTCCTTTTGATAGCAATACCCTAAGCTAAATGCGGTATCTATATAAATATCCTTACCTAATAGCTTAGAATATACTTGATCCCATAACCCCCAAGATCCCATGTGAGCTAAAACGAGCTTACCCTTATGATGTAATCCATTCATCATATTTAAAATTCTATCTGGAGTAACCTTAGGGTCTCCAGGGATTCCAATGTCAATTCCTGCATGTAGAATAACAATTAAACCAAATTCAAAGGCCTTATCGATGATATTTATATATTTCACATCATCGATATAGGTATCCTGATATGGTGGATGAAGCTTAATTCCTTTAATACCTGATTCCTTAAGACGAATAATTTCTTCTTCATAGTCTATATAATCTGGATGTAATCCACCAAAGGATAAAATATGTGTTTCCTTATATTTATTATTTACCTCTATTGCAAAGGTATTAATACTTTTTACCTGTTTTGGACTTGTCGCAACAGGCAAAACTAAGGAATAATCAATATGATTCTCCTCCATTTTCTTTCTTAAATCAGAAATTGTACCATCCGTATATGCACATAAATTACCCTTTTCCTCTAATATAGGGATTGCCTTAGGAGCAATAGAATCAGGAAATGCATGTGTATGAAAATCAATAATCATTAGGCGGAAGCCTCTTCTTTAACTTCTTCTAAAACTATTTTATCCTTAGAATCTACTAATACTTCTCCTTCAGGAACAACAACACGTCTTTCATAACAAGCAAATATTTCATCCACATTCTCTGGCTTCTTTGTAAATTTAGATACTATAGGAACAATAATAAAGCTTGCTGCCATCGCAAGTACTCCCATATATATGGAATCTGCAAAATCAAACCATAAGATATTATTTGCCATTAATTTACAGTTTACACCAGTTAAAGATAATATTAAGCTTACTACTGAAATTACTACACCAAAGGTAAAGGATGCCCAAACGGAAGCCTTTGTAGTCTTCTTCCAATATAATCCATAAAAGAATGGTCCAATAAATGCACCAGAAATGGCACCCCAAGAAATTCCCATCAAGGAAGCAATATCCTTAGTTAATTCCTTTGGGCCATAGGTTTGGAAGGCTGCTAAGCCTGCAGATACTGCAATAAAGAATACAACAAAGATTTTTAAAAGCTTCATCTTTGTAATTTCAGATACTTCCTTTTTAGAGCCAATTAAATCGAAGGTTACCGTTGCAGCACTTGTATGAACTAATCCAGATAGGGTAGACATAGATGCTGCTAAAACTAAAACAATAACAATCGCAACAATAACTACATTTAATTTCGATACAATCTCTGGAATAATAGTTGCAGACTTTTCGCTCGCAAAAATTCTTCCAAAGCCACCCAAGAAATAGCATCCTCCAGCTACAACTAACGCA
>JAFPIE010000086.1 GCA_017388605.1 Acholeplasmatales bacterium
AAGACCTTAGATATCATTTATCATATAACCTCTAGGGTATTAGAATTCAATTCAACCTTATTACCTCAAATTAATGCCAATAGAGAGGAAATAAAGGAAATGATCAATATTTTAGAGCCAAAATATATCATTCCTGTCATTGGTGAATATCGTCATCAATATGCCTTAAGAATTGTTGCCGAATGTATTGGATATAATGATGAGGAAATATTAATTCCAGATCAAGGAGATATCCTATCCTTCCAGGATGGAAAATACATTGGTGTAACAGGGGATGTACCTGTTGCTGAGGTATTGATTGATGGTAAGGCATTTAAGGATGTTGGTGAGGTTGTTATGCGTGACCGTGAGCTTTTAGCTCAGGATGGTGTAATTTTAATTACAGCGAATATTAATCCAAGAACGAAAACAATCATTTTAGGTCCTGAGGTTGTAACTAAGGGCTTTACCTATACAAAGGATAGTGAATCCTTAATTTCTAAAATTAAAGAATTATTCTATTTAGTTTCAGAAAAATATCTATGCTCTAGATTTATTAACTGGAGTGAGTATAAAACAGGCTTAAAGAATGAGATTTCCCATTACATTTATAAGGAAACCAAAAGAAGTCCAATCATCATTCCTGTTTTAATTTCAACAGATTTAGATATGGTGAATAGAACAATAGAAGAAGAAAAAATAGAAAAAGACGAGAATTAATTTTCTCGTCTTTTATCTTCTAGCTTATCTAAAAATTCTAAATATTCCTTGATGGATTTTTCATAGGATGAGGTATCCTTAGGCTTATAATATTTTTTACCTAATAATGCATCAGGCATATATTGCTGATGACAATAATCATGATAATAATCATGAGGATATTTGTATTCGTATTTTCCACTTTTTAATTCCTTGTTTAAAATATGTGGAGGTATTTTCATTGAGGAAAGATTCTCTAAATCTTTAAGTGCATCATTGATTGCAAGATAGGTAGAATTCGATTTTGGACTTGTTGCTAAATCGACAATAGCGTAGGCTAAGGGAAGCCTTGCCTCTGGTAATCCTAAGGATAATGCAGCCTCACATGCAGCATATACTCTAGGGCCAACATTTGGGTTACCTAAGCCAATATCTTCATATGCACTACATAATAATCTTCTTGTGATAAAGACTAAATCCTCCGTTTGTAAAAGCCTTGCAAGATAGTGAAGTGCTGCATCTGGATCACTACCTCTAATGGATTTAATCATAGCACTTGCACAATCATAATAGTATTCTCCCTCTTCATCAATTTGAAGAGCTTTTTTACCTATAAGCTTGGCTACATTTTCTAAATTTAAATCCTCTATATCTAGCATATTTGAAATCTCAAGCATATTTAGTGCACTTCGAATTTCGGATGAGGATACCGTTGCGATATATTCTAGTATATCATCACTCATTTCCTTTAATCCTTCATCCTTAATCGTCTTTTTAAGAAGTAAAATGACATCGCTCTTTTTGATTTCATTCATTCTATAAATATGGCATCTACTACGTACGGCTGGATTGATGATTCTATATGGATTTTCTGTTGTAAGACCTATGATGGTTAATTGCCCAGATTCAACAAAGGGGAGTAAGAAGTCCTGTACATCCTTTTTCATTCTATGAATTTCATCGATAACACATATAGTAGATTCATAGAATTTTGTTGCATCAGCAATTTCCTTAAGCTTAGCTTTTGAATCGATAGAAGCATTAAAGGAAAAGCTAGATAATGGATAATAGGATTCTATAATTTGGGCTATGGATGTTTTACCACAGCCTGCTGGTCCATATAAAATCATAGAAAATAATGTTTTATTTTCTAGCATTTTTGTAATTACACCCTTTGGTCCAACCAAATGGTCTTGTCCAACGATATCATCAAATGATTTTGGGCGGATTCTATAAGCTAATGGTTTCATCCTTTTCACCTCTTGCATCATTTTATCATATTTATAAAAAATATGCCATAAATAGCCTTGAAAATGCTTTAATTTTTGGGTAAAAACTTTAAGAATATAAAATATTATGTTATAATATTATATATTTTTGAATTTGGAGGTAAAATTCAAATGAATTTAAAAGATACTATTGTTACTATTCCTGACTTTCCTAAAAAAGGAATTATGTTTAGAGATATTACTACTCTACTTGAAAATGGTGAAGCATTTGCATACACCACAGAGGAAATTGCAAAATTTGCACAAGAGATTGGTGCAACTGTAATTGTTGGCCCTGAGGCAAGAGGATTCCTATTTGGCGCACCAGTTGCAGCAAAGCTAAAGCTTGGCTTTGTACCTGTAAGAAAGCCCGGTAAGCTTCCAAGAGCGCAAATCACTGAGGAATATTCCTTAGAATATGGAACAAATACATTATGTATTCATGAGGATGCATTAAGTGAGGGTGACAAGGTATTAATCGTAGATGATTTACTTGCTACAGGTGGTACTGCATTAGCTGCAGCACATCTATGTGAGAAAACAGGAGCAAAGGTAGTTGGATTAGCCTTTGTTATTGATTTAGTTGATTTAAAGGGTAAGGAATTACTTAAGGATTATAAGGTAAAAACCTTAGTTGAATTTGAAGGAGAATAATCCATTATAAGCAAGAAAAGGAGGTGGATTTATGGTTACAGCAACAACATATGAAGAGCTTGAAAAGATTTTTTCAACCTATATTCGTAAGCCTGAATCTAAAGCGTTAATAAGAAAAGCATGGGATGTTGCCGAAAGCCTACATAACGGTCAATTAAGAAAATCAGGTGAACCATATATCATCCATCCTTTAAATGTTGCTTGTATTTTAGCTGAGCTACATGTAGGTCCTGCAACGATTTGTGCGGGCTTATTACATGATGTTGTTGAGGATACTCAAGCAACAAAGGAAGATATTGCAAGAGAATTTGGTGATGATGTAGCTGAAATTGTTGATGGTGTTACCAAGGTTGGTCAAATTAAATTTGTAAGCCTTGAGCAAAAGCAGGTTGAAAACCATCAGCATATGCTTTTAGCTATGGCAAAGGATATAAGAGTCATTGTCGTAAAGCTTGCCGATCGATTACATAATATTCGTACATTAAATGCCCTACCACCAGAAAAGCAAAGAAGAATCGCAAGAGAAACCTTAGAGATTTATGCTCCACTTGCTCATAAGATAGGTATGTTCCGTATCAAGGCAGAGCTTGAGGATACCTCCCTTAGATACGTAGATAATGAAATGTACAATAAGATTCTTACACAAATTAAAAATGATTCCTCCGCTCGTATGTCTAATGTAGATCATACAATTGATGAAATCAAAAGAATCTTAGGTGAAAATGGATTAACGGATTACCAAATTAAGGGTAGAATTAAAAATATTTATTCTATTTATAAAAAAATGGTAAACCAAAAGAAGGACTTTAAGGATATTTATGATATCTTAGCCATTCGTGTAATTGTAAAAACAGTTGGTGAATGCTATCAGGTATTAGGTTTAATTCATGCCAATTATACTCCAGTACCAAAGAGGTTTAAGGACTATATTGCCGTACCAAAGCCAAATATGTACCAATCCTTACATACGACAGTAATTTCTAATGATGGATTTACCTTTGAGGTACAAATTCGTACAGAGGAAATGGACCGTATTGCAGAATACGGTATCGCTGCACACTGGGCATATAAGGAAAATGTAGAATACTCTAAGGAGCGTGAGCAATTTGAAATTGCCCAAACCTTAAAATGGTATGGTGATCTACTTAAGTTCTCTGAAGAGGAAAATGCGCAAAATGCATCTGCAGAGGAATATGTAGAAACAGTAAAAGAGGATTTACTTAATACTACCGTTTATGTATATACTCCAACCGGTGAGGTTGTCGATCTACCTAAGGGTGCAACCCCATTGGATTTCGCATATAAGATTCATACAAATATTGGTAATAAAACTGTTGGTGCTATGGTAAATAATCATATTGTACCACTAGATTATGAGCTTAAAACAGGAGATATTATCTCGATTAAGACGAATAAGAATTCCTTTGGCCCATCAGAAAACTGGCTTAAAATTGCGAAAACAACACACGCAAGACATAAGATTAAGAGCTTCTTGAACAAGCAAAATCATGATATTTTGCTTGGACAGGGTAAGCAAATGGTCGATGAGGAATTTAGAAACCAAAGAATTACAAATTACGATTTAGATAATGAATTTGCACTTAAATTCCAAAAGAATAATATTAGCTCCCTAGACGATATGTATTTAGAGGTTGCTAAGAATAATTTATCTGCAAAGACCGTCGTATCGAAATATTTAGGGGCTAATGATCCATCAAGGCTAACGGAAGAAGCATTAAGCCGTCAGATTGAGCGTAGCCAAAGAATTTTAACAACCAATAGTGAAACTGGTGTTGTCGTTGAAGGTCTAACGAACCCTCAGCTAAAGCTTGGTTCTTGCTGCAACCCAATTCCAGGAGATGAAATTTTAGGCTATGTTACTAAGGGTAACGGAATTGTTGTTCATAATTTATTCTGTAAAAATATTAATAGCTTCCAAAAGGAAAGATTAATTCCTTTAGCTTGGGCTACAAATATTGATAGAAAATATCCTGTTTCTATAAAAATAGAAGCGACAGCGAATATGAATCTACTTGTAGAAATTATGAATACCGTATCTGCATCCGGTATGTCCATTTTGGCTATTAACGCAAACCAAAATGCGAATTTAGAGGCCGTAGTTAAGCTTAAGGTTATGACAGATAATTTATTATCACTAGAGAAAATGATTGTTAACCTTAAGAAGATTAAATATATTTATAACATTGAAAGAGATAACCATTAATGAGAGTAGTAGTTCAAAGAGTGAAATATTCTTCCTGCACGATTGATGGAGTAGTTACTGGTAAATCGGATAAGGGCTTTATGCTGCTTATTGGCTTTAAAACAACAGATACTCTAGCAGAGCTTGAAAAATGTGCAAAAAAGGTTTCAGGCTTAAGAATATTTGAAGACGAAAATGGAAAAATGAATAAATCACTTAAGGATGTTTCTGGTACAATTCTTGCGATAAGCCAGTTTACACTTTATGCAGATTGTAAGCATGGAAACCGTCCTGGATTTACAGATGCTATGGAATTTAACAAAGCGAGTGAATATTATGATTTATTCGTAAAAATGCTTAGAGATATGGATTTCCATGTGGAGGTTGGTATCTTTGGAGCGGACATGAAAATTGAACTTTTGAATGATGGACCTGTAACTATATTATTAGATACAGATAATCTATAATAGGGGGAAATTATGATATCATATGTTTTTAACCAAGAAAGCTATTCGGATTTAAGTAGCTTAGCTAAAGCATATATTGATAATTTTGATTTAGGTATGGATGATATCTATGCCAATACAAAGGAACTAATTAAATTTATTAAAAGTAGAATTAGTGATAAAGGAAAAGTTAAGAAATATATCAACATTTTAGCAGAAACAAAATATAAAAGTAACGCATTAACCTTTATGATTTTTGAAATGACGGATCATAAGGAAATTATTATTGCTGGTGTAAAAATGGATTTATTAACCTATTTACAGGCATTAAGAGAAAACCCGGATCCAGCAAATAATATTTTATTTGCCTTCCTAGAGGATGGAGGTATTACCAAAACCTTCCGTGCATCCGGTGCTGACCCAAAGCTATGCCAGCATTCTCGTGCAATTGAAAGGAATTTTAGAAATCCATTCACTTATAAATATTTAGTAGCCTACTATGGCTATGAAACTAAGGAATCCTTAGATGGTAAGGTTAGAAGTATTGCCATTAATGGTGAGGAATGCTTTAGAAGATTTTCGAATCTTGCAAGAAGTGAAGCGTTCTTAATTTCCTTAGCTCATAAGGCAGGATTCACAGACGTTATTGATGCTGTAAATGATGAAAATCCAACCTTTGTTTCCTTAAAGCTTTTAAATAAGACAAAGGAAACGGAAGAGGATTATTTAAGAAGAATCGTAGATGGCTCATTCTTCTTTTGGATGGTAGATAATTTTGATAAATATGATTATAAGCCAAAGGCTTTAAGAATATATAAGAGATTTGTTGAAATCAAAAAGGAATATGATGGCTATAAGGATCAAATTGCTGCAAGAAAGATTTCATCTATATCCTTTGATAATTATATTGGAATAGCGAAAAGATTATATGAAAATTATTTATATTTCATCTCTGCATATAAGAATGATTTAATCTCTGTAAAAAAGAAATACGATAGAGAAAAATATGATTTAAATAAGCCTTATGCTAGAACCTATATTTGTCAGGATTATATGCAAGGAAAGGTTGTTAAGCTTTATACCCCACATGAGGGAATTGAACAAAAGGTTAATCCTTTAACTGGTGAGGTCATTGAAGAGGTAAGAAGCCAAGATACCTTAGATGATGTATCGAATGATGCACCAGATTTAATATTACCAGAGGATAAGAAAAAGGAATATGATATTAAGAAGCAAAGAAAGAATTTACTTGGTCAATATGGCTTTGCGAATGTTTCTATTATTATGGGATTAATTATGGTAATTCCAATGCTTCTTATGGTTTTAGTATTTAAATTCCTATCTAATGGTAGTGGTAAGATGGCTACTTTAGCAAATAATTTTGGTATTTTATTAAATTCCTATAGCCTATATATTGCCTTAGGTGTAGTTGTTATACTTATCCTTGCTGCAGGCTTATCTATGCTTTCGAATAAGAAGAGCCAATATGCTTTAAAGAAATATGATACTTTAGTAAATAATATTAATCCAAAGGATTTCTATCCTGAGGAGAAAATATTATACCAGCAGGAAAAGGAAGCTTTAAAGAAGCAATCCTTTAAATCCTTCAATTTCCCTGCTTTCTTTATTCAAATTTCTTTAGGTGTATTAATTGCTTTTATATCCTTAGTTATTGTTGCAGTATTATCTATATTTATTCCATTCCTAGGAAGCTTCAGCAATAAGGTTGGACAAATAGATTCTATAATCGTATTATCCTTAGGATTACTTTTAGGAATTATCTTTGGAATGCTTTTCCAAAGAAAGAATAGTATTATGAGCATTTTATTTGCTTTTGTTGTACTAATTTTATGCACAACTTTAGTTATTGCTATGTAATGAGGTAAATTTATGAATGTATATATGGTGAGCCTTGGCTGTGCTAAAAACCAGGTAGACTCAGAAATGATTTTAGGAGCAATGAAGGATTCTATAACCTTAGTAGAATCTCCTATAGATGCAAATTTAATATTGATTAATACCTGTGCCTTTATAGAGCCTGCAAGAAAGGAAGCTATTGATACGATTCTTCAAATGGCAGATTATAAAAAGAATGGAGCTAAGCTTGTTGTACTTGGATGCCTACCTCAAAGATACAAGGATGAAATCATCAAGCTTCTACCAGAAGTAGATCGCTTTATAACCATAGATGAATATAGAAATATCGCAAAGATTATTGAAGGTGTAATGAAGGGTGATTATAAGATTCAAGGAGAATATTCTCCATTAAATCGTATATATTCCACTCCAAGCTATATGAGATATATTAAAATCTCAGAGGGCTGCCAAAACCATTGTGCCTTTTGTGCAATTCCTTTAATTCGTGGTACCCTAAAAAGTAGGCCTATGGAATCGATTATAGAGGAAGTAAAAAATGAAGTAGCAAGTGGTGTATATGAGATTAATTTAATCTCTCAGGATACAACCAAATATGGCTATGATTTATATGATAAGAAGCTAATGATTGTACCTCTTTTAGAGGAATTATGCAAAATTGATGGTGATTTTAAGATTCGTTTATTATATTTATATCCAGATATTGTAACCGATGAGCTTATTGAATTTATTAAAACACATGATAAGGTTATGCCTTATTTTGATATTCCAATTCAGCATTCTGAGGACCATATTTTAAAGAAGATGGTAAGAAGAGGTATGAAGGATTATCTATTAAATCTATTTAAAAAGATTAAAACAGAAATTCCTAATGCTATTCTTCGTACTACCTTAATTGTTGGATTCCCTTACGAGGAGGAAGAGGATATTGATCATTTAATCGAATTTATGAATGAGGTTAGATTTGATCGTCTTGGTGCATTTACCTTCTCCTTAGAGGAAGGTACAGCTGCAGAAAAATATCCAAATGTTATTCCTTTTGATGTAAAACAAAAGCGTTATGAAAGAGTAATGGAGGCTCAATCTAAGATTGCTTTAGAAAAGAATAAGGCAATGATTGGTAAGGTTATAGAGGATGCCTTTATTATTGGATATGATGAGGAATCCTTTATGTATGTTGCAAGAAGCTATCAATATGCCCCTGATGAGGTAGATGGTGCAATCTTTGTTGCAGCACATTATGAGCTTTCGCTTGGACAAAGGGTTAAGGTTAAAATTATGGATTGTGATGAATATACCTTAACCGGTGAGCAATGTGAATAATATATTTTTATTTGACATTGATGGTACATTATCGATAAATGGTATCATACCAGAATCCGCAAAGGAAATTATAAAAAGAATTAGAAATAAGGGTGATTTGGTTTTACTTGCTACAGGTAGATGTAAATTCCAAATGAGACCTATTGAAGAAATTATAGAAACAGATGGAGCCATCATGAATAATGGTGGCTATATTGTTGTAAAGGATAAGGTAATTGCTAAGCATCCTATATCTAAGGATGCTATAAAAAGATTATTTGATATGGGATTTAAAACAGCCCTATTAAATGAGAAATATTATGCAAGAATCGATTGTGATAAAATCTATAAGGAATTTTCCGATTATTTTAAGGTGCCAGAGGCTACCCTATATCCAAAGGATATATTAAAGGAGGATATGTATTCCTTAGGTGTATATAGCTATCATGCAGATACATTCCCTAAGGAATTATTTCCTGAAATCGATTTTGTGCGTGTTGCACCCCTAGGCTTTGATGTCATTGCCCATGGAATATCTAAAGGGAGTGCGGTATTAGATTTAAGAAAAATCTATAAGGATGCAAGAATTATCGCATTTGGCGATAATTATAATGATTTAGAAATGCTTAAGGAAGCTGATATATCTATTGTAGTACCTACTGCACCAATGGAAGTACAAAAGGTAGCTTCCTTTGTTACAAAAAATCCTTTAGAGGATGGCATTGCCTATGCAATTAAGGAGTTTTTAAAATATGAAGATTAATGTTGTATTATATCATCCAGAAATTCCACAAAATACAGGTAATATTATGAGAAGCTGTGTTGGCTTTCATGCAAAGCTTCACTTGATTCGTCCACTAGGCTTTAAGCTTGATGAGGCAAGAATGAGAAGAGCTGCCTTAGATTATTTTGATTATTTGGAATATGAGGCATATGATGATTGGGATGATTTTAAAAGTAAAAATAAGGGTAAATTTTATTATTTAACTCGCTATGGTCATAAATCTCCATCCACAATAAATTTTAAAGAGGATGCAAAGGATTCGGATATCTATTTAGTTTTTGGTGCAGAATCTACAGGTATTGCTTATGATATCCTAAAGGACAATTTAAAGGATTGCTATAGAATTCCTACAACAGATAAAATTAGAAGTCTTAATTTATCAAATTGTGCTGCCATTATGCTATTTTTAGCAAGTGAGGCAATAAATGATGAATCTATTGTCGTAACACATGAACCAGACTCCATGAAGGGTGAAAACTTTATTGATGATTTAGATTTAAAGGAATTAGATATCGTCCATAGAGAATATGATCATAAAGGGGAATAATATGATTTTAACAGGTGATAATTTTAAAGAATTCATTACAAAGGATTCACTTTCTGTTGTAGATTTTTGGGCACCATGGTGCGCTCCTTGTAGAATGCTTACTCCCATTTTAGAGGAAATCGAAAATGAGGGGATTGCAACTTTTGGAAAGGTGAATGTTGATGAAGAAGAGGCTATAGCCTTAGCCTTTGGTATTCAAAATATTCCAACCCTTATGGTATTTAAAAATGGAAAAATATTAGGTAAGAAGGTTGGCTTCCTACCTAAAGGTGCTATTATAAATTGGTTAAATAGCTTGAAATAAGAATGCGTAACGCATTCTTTTTTTCTCAATTTTTGCTTAATGCTTTCATATTATCTATGTGGTATTATATGCTTATGGATAAATTAGATATATTAAAAAAATACTATGGATATAGTAAATTAAAGAAGGAGCAGGCAACGATTATCGATGCTGTATTAAACAATAATGATATTATAGGATTACTTCCAACAGGCTATGGTAAATCTGTCACATTCCAGATCCCTGCATTATTATTAGATGGAATAACGATAGTAATTACCCCCTTAATTGCATTAATGCAAGATCAGGTAAGGAATCTAAAGGATAAGATGATTCCCGCAGCATATATTAATTCCTTATTAGATAAAGAGGAAGTAGATAATGTCTATAGAAAGCTTAGAAGAGGAGATATTAAAATATTATATGTTTCAGCAGAAAG
>JAFPIE010000087.1 GCA_017388605.1 Acholeplasmatales bacterium
TACAAATATTAACGATAAGGCTTATTTAGTTAAAAATGGTGATTTTGAATTCCTTATTGATAAGGGAACTGTTTATTTAATGAATTATCTAGGAGATAAGAATACAAAGAAGGATTTAACTCTTCCATCTACCGTTACCTATGAAAATAACACTTATACGGAATATATTATTGATAAGAATTGCTTTAGAAGTGCAAGCTATATCAATACAGTAATTATTCCATCCAGTGTAACCAAGATTGAGGATAATGCCTTCTATAGCTCAGGTATAACCGGTATTCAATTCTTAGGAGATAGTATCGAATATGTTGGCGCAAATGCATTCCAATATTGTTCTTTATTAGATGGTGAATTAACCTTACCTGCAGGTACCTATGGAGCTAGTGCTTTCTATTACTGCAATAGAATTACAAGCGTGAAATTCAAAGAGGGTGAAACAATCCTTGGAGCTAGTGTATTCTCTATGTGCTCCTTATTAACCAATATTGAGCTTGCTGAAGGATTACTATCGATTGGTGATGAAGCATTTGCTTATTTGAATATTGAAGAAATAACCTTACCTAAATCCTTAAAGACAATAGGAAATAGTATATTCTATAGCTATAACAGTACTACATTGCATACGATTATCCTACAAGAGAATTCCAATCTTGAAACTATTGGTACGCAAGCATTCTATAATGCAGTCTTAGTTGGTAATTTACCAAATACACTAAAGACGATTAATAAAAATGCATTCTATTACTATAAGGGTACAGTAATTACAATTCCTTCAAGTGTAGAGACTATTGGTAATTATGCATTCCAAAATTCAAGCTTAGAAGAAGTTACGATTCATTCGGATATCTTAGGCTATGGTATGTTCTATAATTGTCAAAGCTTAGCAAATGTTACTATGGATGGAAATATAGAAAGCATTCCAGAAAAATGCTTTGGAAACTGTAGTAGCCTATCTTGCATCACAATTCCATCTACTGTTACATCTATTGGTGCATCTGCATTCTATGAATCAGGTATTGAATCTATTACAATACCATCTACCGTTACATCTATGGGTGGCAGTATATTTAGTAATTGTGCATACTTAGCTTCTGTACAAGTTTTAGCAAATGTAGAAGCCTTACCAGCTTATATGTTCTATTATTGTCAAGCCCTTACAACCGTATCCTTACCAAATACATTAACATCTATTGGTGATCATGCATTCTATTCCTGTACTTCATTAGAGGCAATAACCATTCCAAGTACAGTAAATACCTTTGGAGATTATGCATTTTCAGGCTGTCTTAAGCTAAACAATGTAGTATTACCTACAGGTACAGTTAAAATTGCTGATTATATGTTTAGAGATTGTACATCCCTTAATAACATTACATTACCAAATACAGTAACAGAAATCGGTCAATATGCCTTCCAAAACTGTGGCTTCACAGCACTTGAGATTTGGGATAGCATTACAAAGATAGGTCAACATGCCTTCCGTGATTGTAAATTAATTTTATCCATAAAGGTACCATCTACCGTCACAACAGTAAATACATATGCCTTCTATGGAAATACAAGCTTACAGCATGTAGAATTCTTAGCAAATACAACCACAGTTACCGATCGTTTATTCTATAATTGTACTCAATTAAAGACTATTGTATTAGGTGAAAGTATTACAAAAATTGGATACTATACATTTGATGGCACAAATCTTTCTAAGGTATATCACAAATCTACAACTGAGGTTACATTTAACATAAATTCCGGTAATACAAAATTTACAAATGCAACCAAATATTGGTATAGTGAAACAGAACCTGCAACTGATGGTAATTATTGGCATTATGAAACAAATGGTGAAGTTTTAGAGTGGTAATAAAAGGGGTGAAACACCCCTTTTCCTAAAACTTCTAATGGTGAATTTATGAAAAAAATATTTCAATTTAGTTTAAAAAGATTAATTATATCCATAATACTATCTGGTATTTATCTATTCTTTGCCCTAATATCTCTTTCATGGAATCCATTAGTATCCTTAGATAATAAAATTATGGATGGTATTTACCAGCATGAAGGTACAGCCGCTCCAGAAATTTATATTATTGGTATAGATGAGGATACAATTTCAACCTATGGTAATTACAATCCTTTAGTTTATCGCCAATATTTTGCCGATATTTTAAATGATTGGGCCGATAGAGGTGAATTTCCCACTGTCGTTGGCTTCGATGTCATATTTAACGAATCCTATGGATGCCAAGATGTCGATTTAAAGCTTGCAGAGGCAATGTCGCGCCATAATGTCATTTTGGGTGTCAATGGTGCAAACAGAAAGGATGCACCCTATGGTCTATCTAAAACCATTTATGAATCATCCAAGCAAATTGGCTTTACAGATGCCCTAACGGATAATGATGAGGCAATAAGAAGAGTCTATTTAAGAGGAGACAATTATGATTCCTTATCCTATAGTATTTATAAAAGCTATTGTGATAAAAAGGGAATTGAATCTATAAATGTAGATATAAAAAAGGATTATTATTTTAAATATTATGCATCTCCTAAGCTAAATCATGTAAATGATATTTTAAATTTAACATCAAATTTTAATTATACATCCTTTAAGGATGCCAAGGAGCATGCTCCTGAATTAAGAAGAAATTCTATAGTAATCTTTGGTTCCTATGCGGCAGCCTTAGATACAGGCTTATCGAATGATATATATAATTCACCTATTGGTGAAATGTTTGGTGTTGAAACCCAGTGTAATATAATTCAGGCACTTTTGGAGGGTGAATTATATGTTAAAGCGAATGATGGAGTATCTATATTATTAAATACGATCATCATCTTTGCGATTACCTTCCTAATTGCAACCCTAACCTTCTATTTAGGCTTTTTAGCCTTTGGCTTAGGTATAGGCCTTGAATTCATGCTGATGGCTATATTTTATACATCGAAGCAATATTATTTTATATCCCTACCAATTATCGCTTTAATTTTATTCTTTGTATTCTTTATCATAATGCATTACTATAGCGAATATAAGCATAAAAAAGAGGTTATTGGCACATTTAAAAGATATATCTCCCCTGATGTTGCAGAGGCCTTAGTCGAGCATGATAAAAACGCTATGGCATTAGGTGGAGTAAAAAGAAATGTTGCCTTACTTTTTGTAGATATAAGAGGATTTACAAAAATGAGTGAGGAGCTAGAACCAGAAAAGGTTGTAGATATCCTAAATGGCTATTTAGAAATGTCCACAAACCAGGTATTCCGCTTTGGTGGAATGGTAGATAAATTCATTGGTGACTGTGTAATGGCTATCTTCAATGCTCCAATCGATTTAGACGATTATGTATATAAGGCTGTATGTGCTGCCTATGGTATTGTTCAGGTTGGTAAAAAAATCTGTGATTCCGTATGGGAAAAATACAACAAGAAGCTCGAATTTGGCGTTGGAGTGCATTTTGGTGATGCTGTCATTGGAAATATCGGTTCTAAGACAAGAATGGATTTTACGGCCATTGGAGATACTGTAAATACCGCATCAAGAATTGAAGCCTCAGCCGGTGGTAACCAGGTTTTAATTTCTAGCGATGTATACGAGGTATTAAAGGATAGAATTACTGTAGCCGATGCTGGAGATAGACAATTCAAAAATAAAAAGGAGCCAATTAAATGCTATGAGGTATTAAGCATTGATGGCTATATCGATGAATAGATAAGGAGTCTTTGACTCCTTTTCCTTTTATCTTGAATTTAGCATTAAATTTCATTATAATATAATATATATGAGTATCTATGTGAGGTGTTCAGAATGAAAAAATTTCAACAAGCATCTGAAACTGAAGATTTATTAGACGAACTCTTAGAAGGCATTGACTTAAACCAACAGGCTGAGGAGGAAGAGGAAAAGGACATAGCCCAAATGGAAGAGGCTCCTATTTCTAATTCCGATGAGGAAAAGGGTAAATATAGTGGTGAAGCACTAGAAACTATCCTTGAAAGAGTTGAGGCTGGCTTAATAGGCTCCTTACCTATTGGTATGGATCCTACAAATCGTCCTATTTTAAAAAGAGGAGATATCGCTCAATTAAGAAAGCCAAATAGACTTTTAAGGAAGGATTTTGTTTTCTATAAAATTGGTGAGGATTATTTCTTAAGAAGAATTATTAAATTTAAAGGTGATGATATTTATGTTGCAGGAGATAGAGAGCGTGAATATCATGTCATTCATAAAGAGAATATTGTTGCAAAGGTTGTAGGAAGAGAAAGAGGTAAAAAATATATTTCCTTTGGTTTCTTCCCTAAGGGTAGATTTTATACCTGGAGAAAGGTTAATTTAGCTTATTTAAGATTAGGTAATAGAGTCAAGACCTATGAATCCGATCAAAATGCTGAATCTCTAGAGGCAGCAATGCAAAAGCTTGAATCTCAAAACCAGCAGCAACAAACCATTCAGGAAAATACACCTGTAATTTCAGCAGATATCGACCTTGATTCCGATTTAGCTGCATTCATCGATCCAGATGAGCTTGTTCTTGAATTAAGAGAAGAACAAAAGAAGGCCGAAGAGGAAGAGGTTATCTATGTCGATGAATATGGTAACGAAATTAAGGATTATGATCCAAATGCAGAAGCCAATAAGGGTCAATTTGTCCAAGGTGGAGTAGAAGATGAGGATGAGGATTTAGATTCTCCAACCTTTAATCCAATTAATGCGGATATGAAGGAAGAGGCAAGCGATGAATTCGGTGATGGCACATTAACTGGTGATGAGGATGCACCACAAGATGATGTCATGGAAGATTTAAATAAAGATGAAGAATAATTAAAATGGTTGTAAATATAGATTCATTCTATATCAGCAACCATTTTTTCATTAAAAATTTCAAAAAAAAGCATATAGCAAGTAACAAAATAAATTTTTTTATTATATAATTAAAAAAAGAGATTTAAACGATTATAGTAAAAAGATTAAAAGTATAATTATGTAGATACTCCTATGTACGTATGAACCTTATTTTTATAAAATTAAACCTATCAGTTTAAGAATCGAGGTATTCAATATGAAAAAAAGATTAAGCATATTATTAGGCTTTGGACTATTTATCCTTGCATCCTGTGGTAATGAGGTAAAAACAAATACAACAAAGTCAAAAGAATCTACCACTGAAACAACATCAATACAATCAACAACAGAATCTATACAAACAACAACAGAAATCGATGAATTTATCACATTTGATGAAATAAGAGAAAAATATTTTCAGAATAATAAACTAGAATTCATTGAATATTGGGACCTAGGAGGATATTCAAGCTCATGTGATGTCTTCGAAGAGTCTTCAAATGATGAAGTAATCCATTTATTTAAAGATTATAAAATGAAAAAAACGACTTTGGCAGACATTTTAAAAATGTATTATTTCTATGTTAACCCAATGTTTGAAAATTATAAATTTACGGATGATGGTAAAATATGGGAACCACTAGAGCTTGGTATGGCTTGCGAGAAAGAAGAATGCATTGCATTCTTTTGTATACGAATCCGAAACGGCGAATCTTATGATACTTTATGCTACAGCATAAATATAGAAAGTGAAGTATATGATAATACACATGAATACCTTAGAAACCTACCTAAAGAGCCGAAAGAAAAATATTACGAACACTATCAATAAAATGGTGATTCATTTCACCATTTTTTCTTTTTATTCAAAAGACATTATACATCCCTATTCAATTACACCGTTATACTTATTTCAGTATTTTCCAAAAAAACATTTCGGAAAGTAATCTAGTTTTATTTACTAAATAAAATAATAACAAAAGATAAATTATATAATTACTTATAATCCTATATCTAGTTTTAATTAAAAATACAATTTTGAAATATTTTTATCAAATAAGAATTCCCTTTTTTTAAAAACTATGCTATAATCGTAATCCACCATAGCGTTTTCATAGGGAAAAGCCTAGCATAAAAATTAATTTCAAAGGCTATCTAGTTTTTAAAATTACTTGATTTGTTTTTAAATTTAAAACCATTTTGTTTTAATTATTAGATATGCTTTAAAATTATTTCAAGCGTTATGAAATTAAGAGTATTTAAATGACACTTATATATCTTTGATATATAAAAACGGCCTTAAATCACAAAAGAAATGAGGACAAGAATATGAAAGTAAAACTAAATGGAGAGCTAAAAGAGGTCTCCGAAGGCACACGTATTTGTGAATTATTTGATAATAAGGACCACAAATACATGGCAGCAAAGGTTAACAACCGCTTAAGGGAGTTAAATTATATCCTACCTTCAGATTGTGATATTGAATTACTAGATCTTACAAATTCAAGTGTAACTAGGATTTTTCAGGCAACTCTAAGGTATGTAACTGCAATGGCAGTAAAAAATGTATATCCAAAGGCAAGAGTACACTTTAACTACAGTGTCTCAAGATCTATTTTTGCAACCGTATCTGGCTTAGGTCATGCCTTCTTGGAAAAGAATTTCAGGGAAATCAAGCAGGAAATTGAAAGAATCATCCATGAGGATTACCCAATCAACAGACATTCCTTGACTATAGCTGAGGCTGAGGAATATTACAAATCCATTGGTGCAATGGATAAGGTTAAAATTTTAAAGTACAGAAAGGAAAAGACTGTACACGTATATGAGTGCGATGGCTATAAGAATTATATGTTTGGCTATATGCTACCATCTACAGGATATTTAACCTCCTATAGACTAAGACTTTACGCACCAGGCTTTGTCATTCAATACCCAAGAAGTGAATGCAAGGGTGAAATTCCTGAATTCCATGATGAGCAGGTATTTAGAACCGCTCTTAAGGAAGCAAACATTTGGGCAAATACAGCCAAGAGTGAATCCATTCCACAGATGAATGAAATCGTAGAATCCGGTAGAGCGCTAGAATTCATTAACATTTGCGAAGCAAGACATAATAGACAGTTATCTCAGCTAGGCCATAAGATTCAAGATAATATCGACCAAATTCGTCTTATTTGTGTTGCAGGTCCATCCTCTAGTGGTAAAACAACCTTTACCAATCGAGTAAGAATCGAGCTTAAGAGTAGAGGTATCGAGCCATTAATGATTTCTATGGATAATTTCTATAACCCAGTAGAGATGGCACCTAAGGATGAGGATGGTAATCCAGATTTAGAGCACATCGAAGCTTTAGATCTAGAATTATTCGATGATGTAATCTTTAGATTAATCCAAGGAGAAGAGGTTGAGCTTCCAACCTACGATTTCTTAACTCGTACAAGAACCTTCAGTGAGCCAATTAAGATTGGTCATCGTCAGCCAATTCTAATTGAGGGTATTCATGGCTTAAATGATCGAATCGCTCCATCCATTCCAGATGATCAAAAATTCAAGATTTATATTGCTCCTTTAGGACAATACAAAATCGATGACCATAACCCAATTTCTATTTCTGATATTCGTCTAATCAGAAGAATGGTTAGAGATCATCAATTCCGTGGCACAGGCTGTGAAAAGACCTTATCCACATGGGCTTCTGTAAGAAATGGAGAATTTAGATGGATTTATCCATACCAGAATAATGCAGACTTCGTCTTTAATTCAGAATTATCCTATGAGCTTTGCGTATTAAAATCCTACGCTGTTCCTCTATTAGAGGAAGTGAAGTCAGATTCACCTAATTTCATTACAGCAAATAGACTTCTAAAATTCTTAAAATACTTTGAAGTCATTACAGATAAATGGATTCCATGTAACTCTCTTTTAAGAGAATTTATTGGAGGATCTATCTTCTACACAGAGGATACAAAATAGATTAGACTAAAACGGGCTTAAAAACCCGTTTTTTTCTATTTTTAGCCCTTTCGCTACCAAGATATAGTCAAATATGAAATAAGCAAAATATTGTCAATTTCTATCGATTTAAAATTGAAAAAAATAGGCCCGTTTGGTATAATGTTAGTGTTCGAATGGAAGTGAGAAAATGAACTGTTTAAAAAACATAGAAAGAATTACCTACACGAAGGAATTAGTCTACAATTTATCTAGACTTTACACCTATAGAGGTAAGGATTTCCATTACGAGGATGTATTTAAGGCTCACATGCAAGGAATCATCCGTCGTACCATTATCAAGGATACAATTTATGCAGCAAAGATTTTAGGATTACAAATCTCTGAGGCTAGAATGAAATATATTGCAACGAAGGATGCAGAGGTAAGAAATAAGGATGAGAGGGTTATGCAAAACCTTAAGGAGGTTTTCAAAATCGTTCAAAGCAAGGGTGCTGATTTTGAGCTATCCAGCAATGAAATCCTAAAGCTTGCTGAAACCACCTTCAAAAATGTAACCAGGGTAGGTTATAAAATCGATTTAATCGACAAAGCAGAAAACCTACTCGTCGTTCAAGAGAAAAAATCCAGAAGAGATGTCATGGACGAAGAGCTAAAGCTTGCTTTAAAGGCTGAATCCGATTTACATGTTGAAGCAACCCAGATTGCAACAGACTTATATGTCGATATGCTAAATCAAAATTATTTCAACCGAGCAAACGAATATATAGCTTTGCTAACCCTATATTGTTTACTTTTTAGATCAAGATTTTATGTATTTAAGCATATAAGCTTCTTTGAAAAATATTACGAGAAGAAGCAAGCATTCGAAGCAGCAA
>JAFPIE010000088.1 GCA_017388605.1 Acholeplasmatales bacterium
AAGGGTACAGATTTAATTAAAGTATATGATAATGGTGAGCTTAAGGTAAAGGCTATAAAGGGCATGTCCTTTACGATTAATAAGGGTGAATTGGTTGTTATTTTAGGCCAATCAGGTGCAGGAAAATCTACACTTTTAAATCTTCTTGGTGGAATGGATACCGTAACGGAAGGAGAATTGCTTGTCGATGGAGTCGATATTGCAAAATATAGCAAAAAGGAATTAATCGATTATAGAAGGCTTAAAGTTGGCTTTGTATTTCAGTTCTATAATTTAATGCCTAATTTAACAGCAAAGGAGAATGTAGAGCTTGCCTGTGAATTAAAGAAGGATGCTCTTGATCCTAAAACTGTATTAGAGTCTGTTGGACTTAAGGGTAAAATAGATAATTTCCCAGCTCAGCTATCTGGTGGAGAGCAGCAAAGAGTATCTATCGCTAGAGCGATAGCGAAGAATGCAGAAATCATTTTATGTGATGAGCCTACAGGCGCATTAGATTATGAAACAGGAAAAGAGATTTTAGCTTTACTTGCTAAGCAAGCAAGAGAGGATAAAAAAACAGTGATTATTGTTACACATAATTCAGCCTTATCACAAATGGCGGATCATTTAATTAGAGTAAAAAACGGATTAATTGCTGAAGATTCCTATAATGAGAATCCTATGGATATAAGGGATATCGAATGGTAAAGAATAAAACCTTTTTAAAGACAGTATTTATAACAATTAAAAGTAAGTTTGTCCGTTACTTAGTAAATATTTTAATTGTTATGCTAGCTGTTGCTATTGCAGCAGCTTTAGGAATGCTACCCTTTTCCTTTAAGGATAGCTATGTAAGAAATTTTACAAAATATATTACTCCTGATATCATCCTGAAATGTACGGATGAGAATGGATTCCAAAAAGAGGATATAGATAAGGTTCAACAGGTGAATAATGTCGATTTAACCTATGAATTTTTCAGTATGGATTTAGAGAATAATGGTAGATATGATCGTCTATATTTCTTAGATTTATATAAGAATAAGATTGCTAATCCAAAAATAGTTAGAGGTAGAATGCCTAAAAACTATAATGAAATTATTATCAATAAGAATGTAGATAATACATCGAATCATAAAATTGGTGATAAGGTTATATTTGAAAATTATCCATTTGATTTAAATCAAAAGAATAAGGAATTCACTGTAGTTGGTATTGTAGATAGTCCTCTATATTCTACAATGCATCCTGATCGAGCAATGATTAAGGATAGAAGTGTAGAAAAATATGTAGATTCTATTTATTATATAAGCCTAAATACAGTGCCAGAGCTTATTTCAAAGAAATTACCAATGACCGATATTTATGTAACGATGAAGGAAAAGCATGAATTCATGACCGATGAATACCAAAGGGAAAGCCAAGCCTTCGCTAAAGATATCGCTCAAGCATTCAATGTATACCCTGGTGCGGTAGAAACTGATCAAAGGGTAATGGTATTAACCCTAAATGAAAATACAAGCTATGCTTTATTCTATAATTACAATAAAAAGGTCAATATTATATCGATTATATTCCCTATTTTATTCATTATTGTATGTGGCTTAGTATTATATTTGATTACGACAAGATTAATTTCAGATGAGCGTCCCATTGTCGCATGTTATTATTCCTTAGGCGCATCCAAGAGGATGATTACGATTAAATATTTAATCTATAGTGTATCCTCAACGATTATAGGAACTATAGGTGGTTATTTCTTAGGAATTAATTTAGTTCCTTTAGTATTCTATAATTCCTATAATGCCGTTTATGATATGAATGGTGTCCCAGAGCAATTCTATTCCCCAATGGGTATGATTGTTGCTGCATTATTAGTGGTAGTTTCCTTTGTTATTACTATCCTTACAATTCATATTGCATTAAAGGAGGAGCCTGCAAGCCTAATGCTTGCTAAAGCGCCAAAGGCAGGAAAGAAGATTTGGCTTGAAAAAATGAGCTTTTTATGGAATAAATTCTCCTTCTCTATTAAGAGTAGCTTAAGAAATGTGTTTAGAAATAAAAAGAATTTAATTCTAACGACCCTATCGGTTATAGGCTCAGTTGTTTTAGTATTTATAGGCTTTGCCTTATATAATGCTGCAAGCAGTATGACGGATGTTCCTATGTATAAGAATCTTGCATCGAATATGGGTACATTATCGACTATAGTCGTCTTATTTGGATTACTTATGAGTGTTTTAGTCATCTATGCTTTAGCATCTATGAATATAGATGAAAGAGTAAGAGAAATTGCTGTACTTAAGGTATTAGGATATCATGATAATGAATCTGCCCTTTATGCTTGTAGAGAGCTATTCTTTATTACAGCCTTTGCTGCAGCCATTGGAATACCTATTGCCTTAGGTATTACAGCTTTGATATTTGATACATTAGAGTTTGCAAAAATAAACGCAATACATTGGTCTTCTTATGTATTATCCTATTTCATTGTATTATCCTCATCTATAATATCAAGCTTCATGCTATATCCTAAGATAAAGAAGATTGATTTTAATATTTCTTTAAAGAGTGTTGAATAATACATATAGAAGAAGTTCTAAATTCTTGTTATAATGAATATAAGATAGGGGTGGATAAAATGATTCATGATAGAAAGGTTGCCATTATTGGTGCTGGCTTTGTAGGCTCGTCCTCTGCATTTGCATTAATGCAAAAGGGCATATTTAATGAGCTTGTTTTAATTGATGCAAATAAGGCTAGGGCAGAAGGAGAGGCTATGGATATATCCCATGGTCTTGCATATTCAAATTCTATGAGAATATATGCAGGAGAATATGAGGATATAAGTGATGCTAAAATTATAATTATCACTGCAGGTGCTGCACAAAAGGTTGGAGAAACAAGATTAGATTTAATTAAAAAGAATAGTAAAATAATGACTTCTATTGTGAATGAAATCGTAAGAGTAAAGGCAGAAGGCTTACTTTTAATTGTTGCGAACCCAGTTGATGTTTTAACGCAGGTTGCACTTAAGGTTTCTGGCTTTGGCAAGGAGAGAGTCTTTGGCTCAGGTACTGTCCTTGATACAGCGAGATTAAAATATTTACTAAGCGAAAAGCTAAGAGTAGATACAAGAAATGTTCATGCCGTTATTATGGGTGAGCACGGAGATAGTGAATTTGTTGCTTGGAGCTTTGCCAATGTATCAGGTATGCCAATTAAGAAATTCTTATGTCTAAGAGGCTATAAGGATATGGAGCAATTAAAGGAAGAAATTCACGTTGAGGTTAGAGATTCTGCCTATAAGATTATAGAAAGAAAGGGCGCAACCTATTATGGTATTGCCCTATCTGTCACAAGAATTTGTGAATGTATTGTAAAAAATCAGCATTCTATGCTTCCAATTTCAACCCTACTTGAGGGTGAATATGGAGTAACGAATGTTGCCTTATCTGTGCCTGCAATTTTAGGTAGTGATGGAGTAGAAGCAGTACTTGAGCTTCCATTATCTAGTAACGAAATTTTAGAGCTTCATCATTCTGCCGATACACTTGAGGCTACATATAACGAATTAGGATTATAACAAAAAGCCCTGTTCATCAGGGCTTTTCTTATGACTAGAATTCAGGTGCTTTATTTTCATCTATGGTATTTATAACCTTCATCATCTTATCATAGATATCTAATCCAGCATCCTTATATCCTTCGATTAATGTTTTTGCATAATCTAAGGCTTGATATCTTAATTCCTCAAGCTTAGCGATTGCCATATATCTTACATAATCCTTAAATAAATCGAAATCTCTTGGATCTTCAATAGTATCTGCATATTTCTTTTTTGTTTTTAAGGATAATAAATAATTATCGATTTTTGTTTGAAGCAATTTGAACGCTTCCGCTTCAATAGGATATCTCTTTTTATAATTCTCAGTAATATCAATTTTCCATTTTTTAATATTCTCTGTTTCAATCGTAGTTAAGTATCCATTGAAATAGAATGGATATGGATCTACCTCAATTTTAAGTAAATCCTCCTTCATACCGATTCTTCGGTCTACCCATTTACCAAATTTATCCTGTCTATAATTATAGTAGCTTCTATAGAATCCAGAATATTTATCATCGAATTTCAATAATTGACTACCCGATAGCTCATCTCTTTTTGCAATAAGAGATTTTACTTCATCCTCAACAATATCTAAAATTAATGTGTACCAATAGATAACCTTCGCATGTATTTTATCTCGAATGCTATCCATAAAATCATCATAGAGTAACCATTTTTCTTTTCTTAGGTCCTCATCAATAAAAAGCTGTTTAGCACCAAACCAGAAGGTTTCTACATGATTACATTCCTTGCAGACAAATTTTTTAAATCCCTCTGCATAGGTATCCTTAGGATCTATAAGGTAGTAGTGATCTCCACTATGACCATATTCCCTTAAGGAGCCAACTGTACCGCATGAGCTACATCTTAATGTCTTAATCACATCATCCATATTCAATTTCACCGTCCTTGCTACTTATATTTTAGCATGAATTTCTAATGAATTCAATTATACCCAAAGGATAGAGAATAGTATATAATATATAAAAAGAAGAGGTTTATTATGGAAATAAAGGAAATCGAATTGACAAAGGATAGAATAGAAGAATTAATAAAGTTATCTATCGATTGGGAAAATGAAAATATAACATCCACCTATATGAAAAATGAATATGAGGATTTTAAGGATTATAGAGTAATCGCATGCTTAGAGGATGATAAAATTATTGGCTATGCCTTTATTCATTCCTTAATACAGGATAAGGATGTCCATGTAATGGAAAAGAATTCAAAATATATGTATGTAGAAGAATTATATGTAAAAAGAGAATATAGATCTAAGGGATTAGGTAAATTATTAATGGATTATGTTATCGATTTATCGAAGAATGAAGGTCTAGATTATGTATATTTAGTGACTCCAACAAAGAATTATAAAGCTATTTTACATTTCTATATTGATGAAATCGGTATGGATTTCTATCATGCTGCATTATATAAAAAACTATAAGGGACTTGTCCCTTATTTTATTTTTCAAACATTTTTTATATTTTTTGTATTGACAACTTTATAAATATTGCATACAATATAATTGCGAACAACAGAAAGAGGAAAGAATATGACAATATATGATATTAAAGTGGTAGATAATAAGGGTAATGAAAAGACCTTAGAGGAGTATAAGGGTAAGGTATTATTAATTGTAAATACCGCAACTAAGTGTGGCTTTACTCCACAGTATAAGGGCTTAGAGGAATTATATTTAAAATATAAGGAAGAGGGCTTAGTTATTTTAGATTTCCCTTGTAACCAATTTGCACACCAAGCACCAGGGTCTGATGAAGAAATTAATACCTTCTGTGAGATGAGATATAAAACAACCTTCCCAAGATTTAAGAAGATTGATGTCAATGGTGAAAATGAGCATGAGCTATATCATTATTTAAAGAATTTTAACAATGGAAAATTCAAAGGAAATATTAAATGGAATTTCTCTAAATTCTTAGTGGATAGAGAAGGTAATGTAGTAGATCGCTTTGGTTCTTTAAAATCACCTGCAAAAATTGATCAAGAGATTAAGAAATTATTATAAGATAATAAAATTATATATTGTAAAGTATAACAAATTGTAGTATTTTTATTCCTGGTGATATTATGTGGGATATAATCAGAAGATCATTTGAGGATTTAACCGTTAACCTATGGATCTCTCAAATTGCAGGCTTAATTGGTTTAATTGTTATTGGAATTTCATATCTATTTAAGAAGAAGAAATTTATTGCGATTGCAACGATATCCTTTATCTTCTTTATTTTAGAACAGGCCTTTGCGGCCCTTTATAGTAATCTAATTGTATCTTCAACTTGCTTCATAAGAAATTTACTTATGGTTTATTTCTTATTTAAAAAGAACAAAGAATTACCAAAGGGAATCGTTTTTGGATTACTTGGTGTTATGTGGATATCCATTTTAATCTATTTAGGCTTTAGTAATACATTTTCTAAATGGGATAATTATTTACCACCTTTACTTGTGACCATGTCTACGATTACACAAAACAATAAAAAGGAAATTGTTGTAAAAATTGGTTCATTGTTTCATGAGGGTGGCTTCTTAGCCTATTATTTTGTTTATCATTTACCATTATCCATATTAAGACAAATCATTTTAGTTGTTACATGCTTTATTGGACTGGTTTTAATTATTGTTCAAATGATAAAAAGAAGCACTAAGGATGTAGTAAAGGATGCTATTATAGAAGAAAAAGAAGAAAGCATTTGACGATCCAAATGCTTTCTTTTCTTATTTTATGATTGAATTGTGTAATAGCATAATTTGAACAATTTGAAGTGCTCTTTCCTTTGCTATATTGATATCTAAGGTCTTATTTTGTAAGGCCTTTTTAATATTTGCGATCTGCTTATTATTTCCAGGCATTAAAATATTAATACCAGAATCGATGCTTCTATATTCTTCTAAACCCTCATGGGATTCATCCCAATCGGTGATAACAAAGCCTTTATATTCCCATTCCTCTCTTAAGACTTTGGTTAATAAATCCTTGTTCGCACCACTCCATACGCCATTAATCATATTATAGCTAGACATAACACCACGGCATCTACCTTCCTTAATTGCAATACCGAAGCCTCTTAAATAGATTTCTCTTAGGGCTCTTTCGGATACATTTGCAGAGGTATATTTTCTTTCGTTTTCCTGGTTGTTGCATGCGAAGTGCTTAAGTGTACAGTAACAGCCTCTGTGTGCTTGAACACCTAGAACGATCGATTTTGCCATCTTACCGGATAGAACTGGGTCTTCAGAGAAGTATTCAAAGTTTCTACCACATAGTGGGTTTTTATGAATATTCATTCCAGGGGCTAGCCAAACGGTTACTCCATATTCCTCCATTTCCTGTGCGATGGCATCACCAAGCTTATTTAATAGCTTTTCACTCCAGGTTTGGGCAAGTGAAATACCGGTTGGGAATGCAGTGGTATAGCAATAAAGTGGAGTACCCTTATTGATTTTAGAATAGCCTAATAGCTTTGCGATTTTAGGTAGGTAGTTAAACATTTCCATACCATGATCGACGTATTTAATCGTTTTGGCATTTTTTAAAACTACAGAAGTTTTAACTAATCTTAAGCCTGCAGGGCCATCGGCTAATGCGAAGCTCTTTAAGTTCTTTTCCTTTAGCTTATCCGTAGTATTTCCTGCGGCACCTGGTACGATAACACTATGTGGGCTTGGAACGACTATATCCTTTTGTCCACCA